>JAIRUL010000038.1 GCA_031254445.1 Chitinispirillales bacterium | reverse complement strand
TTCACCTAATGGGTGAACGTGGAAATGGGGGCAAAATACACGTAACTTATTGAAAATACTACACAAATACTAATAAATGCAAATTTTAACTGCGGAATCGATGTTTAAAGATTTAAAAGATTTTGGCTTTAAGATTTTATGGAATCCCAACAGTCAATTCCCATAGTACCCCCCCACCTCCCGGCATACCCGCCCTACGTCCTCAATCGTCAAATCGTAGAACATAGGCAAGCGCACTAGGCAGTCCGAGAACCGGTCGCAGTTTGCAAGCTCCCGCCCGTCGTGTTTGCCCCTATAAAATTCGCTCTTGTGCAAGCTCTGGTAGTGGAACGCCGAGCCGATGCCGCGCTCCTTTAGGCGCTCTATCAGGCCGCCGCGCTCTTCTAACGAATTGCATACTATATAGAACATGTGGGCGTTGTTTGTCGCGTAGCTTGGCAGCGCCGACATAGCGAATGCCCCCCTCTCGGCCATAGGCGACAGCCCCTCAAGGTAGGCGCTATAGATTTGCAGCCGCTTTGCCTGAATATCGTCGAGGCGCTCTAATTGCGCGAGGAGAAACGCCGCGGTTATCTCCGACGGCAAAAACGAGCTGCCGCAGTCCACCCAGCCGTATTTGCTCACCTTGCCCCTCAGGAAGTCGGCGCGGTTCGTCCCTTTTTCCCACACCGTTTCGGCGCGCGCGGCAAAACGCCCGTCGTTTATGGCGATCATCCCGCCCTCGCCGCAGGTGATATTTTTGGTATCGTGGAACGAAAACGCCGACATATGCCCGATACCCCCGAGCGCGCGCGGCTCTTCGTCTTCGCGGCCTACGTAAAGCGAGTCGAGCGCCTGAGCCGCGTCCTCTATCACGAGCAAGCCGCGCTTCTCGGCGATCCGCATAATCTCCCCCATGTCGCAGGCCGCGCCGGCGTAGTGCATCGGCACGATAGCCTTGGTGCGGGGTGTGATAAGCGCCTCTATGGTTCCGGCGTCGATGTTGGGGTGGTCGGCGCGGCTGTCGGCGAAGACGATTTTGGCGCCTTGGCGGACGAAGGCGAGCGCGGTGGAGACGAACGTGTACGAGGGCACGATGACCTCGTCGCCCGGGGCGATGCCGGCGAGCATCGCGCACATTTCGAGCGCGTCGGTGCAGGAGGCCGTGAGCAGGCACTTGGAAAAGCCGTAGCGCGCTTCGAAAAAGCCTTGGCACCTCTTAGTAAATTCGCCGTTGCCGGAGAGCTTGCCTATGCGGATGGCCTCGGCGATATAGCGCGTTTCTTGGCCGGTGGGGTGGGGGGCGTTGAATGGGATCATAGTATTTTTTCTTGACATCCGTACACTACGCCCCGCTTATGCTATGTTACCGCTTATTTTGTGCAATGGCGACCGTTGGGCGGTTTTATTTACATATTCTACGTATTCCCGCAAATTTTTTGCACCGCTTGCCTTTCGCAGCTTTTTCTGTAGTTCGTCTTTAAATTTTACGCAGTCGAATTGTTTTTCTTTATCCATTTTTTAGTACCTCCGTTGGGCTGCTAATTTCTAAAATATTATATCCTTCTCTTAAATTAACGGTATTAAACATTTTTATTTTATCCATATTCACAATATGTTTGAAATTCCAGCTTACCAAAATATCAACTGCCAAAACGCTTGCCACGGCAATATGCAGCGCATCCGCCATAATAATTCTTGGAGACAATTTTGTGCTCCATATATTTCTCAGCAAGCTTCAGCATCTCATGATTTACGGCATACTCGTCATAATTTATTGTTTTTAAGTTTTCTTTTATATAATCAGGCGCCCCGTTCTCCAGCTCTGCTATTACGTGGGACGATATTATCGGTTTATACATCCCTTTTTTGAATCTATCAAAGAGTTTTTGGGTTGCATCCTTAAACTCATCGTCGAAGTAGCCGCCGATAACGGAATTTTCTACATATATCTTTATGGCTTTCGTTCCCACGCTATTTTGCGCCTCTATTTTCATAAAAATATATATTAATTTTTACTATATATACGTTCAAAAATCGCATATAAAAAAAGCCCCGCAACCCATGGATATTTGCGAGGCTTGAATTTAATACGGCCAAAGGGTCTCGAACCCCTAACCTTCTGATCCGTAGTCAGATGCTCTAATCCAATTGAGCTATGGCCGCATTTTTTCTGTACGGGGGCTTTCGGTATATAAGATAATTCATTGGGGGGAGAAAGTCAATACCTTTATCAATAAAAAAAGTTTACGCATATGCGCCGCGGCCAATAATTATATTTATTATTTGGTGCGGGGGCGTTACCGGAGCCTCGTAATTCGTTAAAATAGCGGGTTTATCATCAATAATGCGAGGGCGCGGTCGCGGCCTTGTGATTCTTGGGCTATGCGCTGCGGGAGAGTTTTTTAAATGGGATCCAAGAGGCAGAATCAGGCGATTCATGCTTTGGCACAGAGGATGGCGGAGAGCCCAAAGTCGCGGGCGTTCTCGCGCCTTGCCGATTTGTACCGTGAAAACGGCGACTTGGCGGCGGCTATAAAGCTATGCAACGCGGGGCTTGCCGAGCATCCCAAGTATGCCGCAGGCCGGATTGTGCTTGGCCGTTGCTACAAGCAGCAGGGCGACCTCGCCGCCGCCGCCGCCGAGCTGACGAAAGTTTGCGCGGACGACGCGCGCAACCACGCCGCGCTGCGTCTGTTGGCCGAGATATTCCTCTCGCAGGGGCGCCCCGACGCGGCGGGCAGCCTCTACGCAATTTTGTGCGACATGGAGCCCGACAACCCCGATATGCGCGCCGCGGCGGCAAAGAACAAACTGCGCGCTATAGGCAGCGCCGTCCAAATTATAGGGCTGAAGCCCATAAGCGCCGAGCAGATGGAGACGGCGCAGCGCCTCGCCGCCTCGGGCATAAACCCCGCCGCCAACGTGCAAAACGCCGACACCGCGCTCGGATACGGGCAGACAGCGCCCGCGCCTTCCGACGCCGCCCTCGGGCAGCCCAGCGGCGACGACGTTGCGGAGCAGATCGACGGGATGTTCGGGCAAACAGCGCCCGCGCCCTCCGACGCCGCCCTCGGGCAGCCCAGCGGCGACGACGTTGTGGAGCAGCTTGACGGGATGTTCGGCGGCGGGGCGGCGGCTGAGCCGTCCCTCTCCGGTTTAGGCATCGGGCAGCCCAGCGGCGACGATGTTGTGGAGCAGCTTGACGGGATATTCGGCGAACAGCCGGCGGCTATGCCCGGGCAAACGCCCGTCGATGCGGGCATGGGCGCGGACGCTTCGCCCGAACAGCCCAGCGGCGACGATATCGTCAATCAGCTTGACGGGATGTTCGGCGGCGGGCCGGCGGCCGAGCCGCCCCTCTCCGGCTTAGGCCTCGGGCAGCCCAGCGGCGACGATGTTGTGGAGCAGCTTGACGGGATATTCGGCGAACAGCCGGCGGCGGCGCCCACGCCCGCCCAAGCTCCGGCCGAGGCTGCAGAGCCGCACGAGGTCGCCGACCAGTTAGACGAACTATTCGGCGGGCAGAACATTCTGCCTGCGGCGCCAACCGGCGGCGAGGCCGTCAACCTTGCCCCGGCCTCGGCGGAACCCGCAAGCGGCGCCGCCGACCAGTTGGACGAGCTCTTCGGCGGGCAGAACATTCTCGCGCCGCCGCCGGCCGGCAATGACGCCGTCAGCCTTACCCCCGCCTACGAGGGCGGCGGGTCTACCGGCGGCGGGGTCGCCGACCAGCTCGACGAGCTTTTCGGCGGGCGGACGATCTCTGCGCCCGAGCCGGAGCAAGAGCTAACGCTCGCAAGGGCCGCGGAGGAGCCCGACTTCCCCGACATTACCGACGCGCTCGACATAGAAGCCTCTGCGGCGCAGGAAGCGGAGGGCGCAGCCCCATCCGGCAGCATGGATAGCCAGTTAAGCCAGCTCTTCGGCGAGGCGCAGGCGGGCGTAAGCGGCAGCGGCGAGGAGGTGCTGATATTCGGCGCGGAGGGCGAAAGCGGGCAGCAGCCGGCAACGGACAAGTTCCCTGTAGACGACGACCCGTCGGCGCTATTAGTAGAGGCGCCCGGCGGCGACGCGGCCGCGCCCTTGGACGATACCGACGCATACGCGGCGGAACCGCCGACGCCCATCGTCTTAGACGAGAACGGCGTCGACATCGCCGCGGCGCCAGCGCCGCCGCCGGGCGCGGAGGGCGTGGAGGAGAGGTTAAGCGCGATATGCGGCGAAAGCGAAGCGGAGAAAGAAGACTTGCTCGTAGAGGCCTCCGGCGGCTCGTTTGACTTCAGGGCGGGCGACACGATACAGCTAGAGAGGAGCGAGGTTCTACAGCAAGACGCCGGAGCCGAGGCAGCCGCGGCTGGCGGCCCGGCGGCGCAAGAGCTGCCCGCCGGGGCTTTCCCCATCGATACGGACGAAACCCCGGCGTTCCCGAGCAGCGCCGTCATGGCGGATGCCGACGCCGCGGCAATCGAAAACGCCATCACCACAGATATAGACATAGCGTCAATCGAAAGCGCAATCGCCGCGGATACGGGCATAGCGTCAGCCGACGGCGCAATCGCTGCGGATGCAGACATTGCCGCGCTCGACAGCGCCATCGCCGCGGATGCGGGCATAGCGTCAGCCGACGGCGCAATCGCTGCGGATGCAGACATTGCCGCGCTCGACGGCGCCATCGCCTCGGATACGGGAATTGCGGCGGTTCCGGGCGGCGCCGTAACCGCAGATGCCGACGCTACGGCGGCCGACAGCGGCGGGTTGGAGGATCACCTATCGGAACTCTTCAACGCTCCGGGCGCAGATTCGCTGCCCGCGGAGGATGCCGCAGAGGGAACTGCGCTTGACGGCGGCGGTTCGGCGGCGGAAGTTCTCGGTTCTAGCGACGTTATCCGCGACGACGATATCATTGAAACCGACGACGAGCTGTTAAACGCGCTCGCGAACGCCATCGACGCCGATATCGGCGCAATCAGCGCGGAGGCTTCCAGCGTTTCCGGGCTCGATGAAGGCGCGCTCAGCGCGGCTATCGACGCGTCCAACGCAGAAGACGACGCGCTTAGCGCAATGGCGGACGCCATTAGCGCGGACATAGGCGCTGCTACCGAGGAGGCTTTCGGCGCTTCGGACGTTGGCCTTGACCAAGACTCCCTCAACGCGATGCTCGCCGAGGCCCAGGCCGAAGAAGATCTCAACGCAATGGCGAGCGCTATAGACGAGGGCATCGGCGCAATCAGCACGGAGGCCACCGGCGCTTCTTCAGGCCTTGACCAAGACTCCCTCAACGCGATGCTCGAGGCCGCGAGCGCGGACGACGCGCTCAACGCAATGGCGAACGCCATCGACGCGGACATCGGCGCAATCAGCGCGGAGGCGTCTAGCGTCTCAGGGCTCGACGAAGAGGCGTTAGAGGCCGCGTTCAGCGTCAAAGCCGTCCCCGTCAACGTGGTGGATATGAACGCTGTAAGCGCCGCCGCAAGCGGCGGCGAGCTTCTCGACGGCAGCGACGGCGGCGAGAGCATCGCATCCATGATTGACAAGATAGACGCGGTAGACGACCAAGGGGGGTCAATCGGCGAGGCGCTATCCGCCGCCCAAACCCCATTCGCCGGCGAGGCGCCGCCAGCCGGGCAGGCTATCGAAGAGCCGGCCGCCAGCGCGCACGACAAGACCTTAGAGGCGGACGCCGCGACGGCGCCTATGGGCGACGCGCAGGAGAAAATCCGCGAGCTATTCAGCGGCGGCGAACTTGCCGCCGGGTCGCTCGACATCGGCCTTGGCGGAGGCGACGCCGACGGCAACTTCGACGAGCGCGACACGCCGTTCGATCTCCCCGACCACGTGCTAACCTCCACGCTGGCCGACATCTACTACCAGCAGGGGCAGCCGCAGCTTGCGCTGCACATCTACGAGCGCCTTGCCTCGCGCGACCCGTCGGACACGCGCCTGTTAGATAAGATAGACGAGATAAAGGGGTTGCTGCTGCAATCGGGCGAGGGCGGCTACGAGCCGCCGCTAACGGTCGGCACACCACCGGAAAAGGCTAACGCGGCCTCTTCCGAACGAAAAAAAAAGGGGGCCGGCGGCAAGGCTGCCGGCGGGAAGGCCGCCGGGGACGGGGCTGCCGGCGCTCGGCCTCTTGCCGGCGTCAGGATTAAGAAGGACGCTCCGACCAAAAAGGGCAAGCGCGCAAAGAAGCCCTGAGGAAGAGGTGGCGCGGATGAAATCGCTGCGAATTAAGGCCGTACGCAAAATACTCTCCGAGCGGGAGTGCACGCACGTGCTTGTGACCGACGCAAGCGACGTCGCCTACATAAGCGGCTTCCGCTCGTCGAACGCGGCGCTGCTCATCGCGCCGAGGCAGCTCGACCTCTTCACCGATTTCCGGTACAAGGACGCGGCGATAGAGTTTTGCAGGGGGAGCAAGTGGAAGTTTACGCTTATAACCGAGCAAAATTTCAAATTCCTAACAAAGAAAA
>JAIRUL010000250.1 GCA_031254445.1 Chitinispirillales bacterium | reverse complement strand
CGCCGCAGTTGGGCAGGCATCATAACAAATTACAGGCACTTGTCAACTCGGTGATGCCGGATTACGGGCTATCGCCAGGGTTTAACTGCGGATTTTAGGTTTAAAAAGAATTTGACTTTTATAGGCTTCGCCTGAAAAAGATTTTGACTTTTGACCCAACCACAACTTATATTATATATATCATATCATAATCGTACAATTCATAACCGTACAATACGAGGTTTTGCACCGGCCAATGCCCCTATCTACAAATAATATCTTAAAGTCGGCCATCGCCGCCGCCATCTTCCTATCCGTAGCCGCGCCTACAGCGCTTTCGGCGCAGCCTGACCCGCTGTCCGGCGCCTATGTCGCCGGGGCTTACGCCTCCTACAGCCTGCGCGAGGGGTACAGGAAGTACGACGGGATCGACAAGTACCGCCACATTGACGACACCAACCCGTTTATCTTCGGCGGCGTACTCGGCAAGCGGTTCGCGCTCGGCATTCCGTGGCTGCGCCTTCAGGCCACGGCAGAGGGCGCTTGGGGCACGGTTAAGGACGGCGACTTCTACGTGGTGGAGCCCACAAACGGCGACAATATTCTCGCCTCGCTGTACAGCGTTTACACGACCGGCGGGTTAGCCGCGGAGGCGCACCTGCTCTTTCCAGCCGACGGCTATACCTACTTTATCTCGGCGGGTCTCGGCGAGCACGCTATCCTTTCCAGTTCCACCCTGAAAACCGCCTCCGGCGGCAAAGAGATCGACTGGTGGGACGGCGGCAAAACGTGGGCGCTATCGCCCAGCGTCAATATCGGCCTCGGCGTTGACCGCGTTGTCAATGACCGCAGGGCGTCCTCCCTTAGCTACAACTTTCGGTTTTGGCAATCGATGCAGGGCAGAATGGTAGACGAGCTTTTTCCTATGGGCGTTGACTACAGCGAATTCTTATTTACGCACATGATACAGCTTCAGGTGGTTCTGCCGGCGGCTGGCGGCCGCTTCCGGCAATAATCTACGGTGAACCCATTGTTATTACCGCATACGCAATCGCTGTCGGCACGGCGCTGTTGGTCATAGCATTGATAAAGCGTAATTTATGCGGCGGCACTGCGCTTACTATAGGCGCGCGGCGATGACGCGAGAGCATAGGAGCGTGGCGGCAAGTTCTGTGCGTAGGCGCGTGGGCGCGATTTTTACAATCAAAGCCGGCTGCGCGCTCGCGCGCGATTCGAGAGTTTTCAATTCGCTTGCGGATGCGCCGCCCGGCGGGCCTACTAAGCAGCTTATTTTTTTGTGCTGAGGGATGTCCGCGTCAACTAACTTTCTCCCGCTTTGATCGGCGATAATCAGCGTACCGCTGTGCGCGTCGATTTCACCGAGGGCATTGTCGAGAGGCACCGGCGCGTCAAGCTGAGGGATGTATGGGTATAGGCATTGCTTCATTGATACTATCATCTTTGATACGAGGCGGGGATACGCCTTTTCCCACGACCCCCACCACGGCTTGCGGCAGTGATCCATTAATAGCGGAACGACGCGCGAGACGCCGAGCGCGGTTGCGTATTCTAAAATCGTCTCGAAATGCTCTTTATCGGGGAGGCCGGCTAGAAGTGTTAATTCGGGGATAATTTTAGGGGTTTGCGTCTTGTTGATGATTTTACATAACACCGATTGTTTGAGGATATCGGAACATTCGCAATCGTAAATGACGCCTTTGCCGTCTGTGATTTGTAATTGCTGATTGAGCTTTACCCTTAACACCGACACGGCGTGGTTGGCTTCGCCGTTATCAAGCAGTATTGCGCCATCGGCGATATTGCCGCTGTAAAATAAATGATGCTCGCTCTCTCTCACGCCGGTTCCTCCCAATAATTACCGAGTGTTATTCATCGACACCGCTTGCATTAACACTACTATGTACGGTATGTCAACCATCATCCCAAACTATAATCAGGCCTTACCGTAATTTATTCTTCAAATCGACCTGTATCAATTCGGCCAATTCCAATATGTCAATTTCAGCTCCCAACTCTTTTAGCGTCGTACAGAATTGGCCGTGGCTCCTGCCCTCGCGGTACTTGGGTTCTCTTGGCGGGTGGCGCAGGTATCTATCTAAAAGCGTCAAATCGTTAGACACCATGAGGCTTGACTGATAGTAGAAGAGCGGCGGCTTCGAGCCCATGTAGAGCGAGCTGCCGAGAATCTTTTTGCCGTTTACGGCGAGGTCGCTGATGCCGGCGAATGTCACGCCGTCAACCCCCGCATTGCAAAGCGTTGCGGCGATGACCTCGTGTACCCTGCGGAACACATCAAGCGCATTTTCGTGTACGCTTTTTTTTTCGCCGACGGCGATTATGACGAGTACCCCCGGCGACAGCACCACCGTCCCGCCCCCGCCGCGCCGCGCGGTTATTAGTACATTATCCTCTTCGCACCTGTCAACAAACACCTCTTCGTTGGCACGAAACGACGGGCCGTGGACAACCTCAACGCCCCGCTGCTCATAAACGCGCACAAATGGCTTGTTTTGCGCCGCGCCGAGGATAAAAACGTCGTCGTTTTTGCGCGCTAACCCGGGAAATACCGCCGGCGATTCACCGTCCACGCTTCACCGTGCGCCTTTCAAAATCAACGTCAACATTCTTCGGCGATCTTGAAGAGCAGCGCCTCTGTGTCCGCCCACCCCAAACACGGGTCGGTTATTGACTTCCCGTAGACGTCTTCGTCGGATTTTTGCGCGCCCTCTTCCAAATAGCTCTCTATCATCAGGCCGCGGATCATGCGCTTTAGCTCGCTGTCGTGCTGCCTGCTGCGCAGCACTTCAAGGGCTATGCGCGTCTGCTCGCGGAAGCGCTTGCCGGAGTTGTCGTGGTTGGTGTCTACGAATATGGTGGGGTTTTGCAGGTTGCGTTTGGCGTAGGCCTCGGCGGCGCGGATGAGGTCTTCGTGGTGGTAGTTGGGGTGCGGCTCGCCGCTTGCGCCCACCGCGCCGCGCAGGATCAGGTGTGCGTGCGGGTTGCCGACGGTCTCCACCTCGTAACCGTGGTAGGAAAAGACATGCGGTATCTGCGCGGCCAGAACGGAGTTGAGCGCCACGCCGATGTCGCCGCTCGTCGGGTTTTTCATCCCCACAGGGATGTCGAGCCCGCTCGCCGTGAGGCGGTGCTGCTGGTTCTCGACGGAGCGCGCGCCCACCGCCACGTAGCAGAGGAGGTCGTCTAGGTAGGGGTGGTTGCCCGGGTAGAGCATCTCGTCGGCTGCGCAAAGCCCCGACTGCCCGAAGGTGCGCACGTGCATCCTGCGGATGGCCGCGATCCCCTCGGCGATGTTCGGTTCCTTCAAGTGGTCGGGCTGGTGCGCCATGCCCTTGTACCCCTGCCCCGTCGTCCGCGG
>JAIRUL010000035.1 GCA_031254445.1 Chitinispirillales bacterium | reverse complement strand
TAAACCCGGCAGCTCCCATGAAACTGACTTTTTTAGGTACCGGAACATCCCACGGCGTCCCCCCCATAGACTGCATGATGCGGGGCTACGCCAAATGCCCCAAGGGCGTGTGCCTCAAATCGCAAGCCGACCCGCGCCACGAGCGGACGCGGACGTCCATCTTGCTAGAGAAGGCCGGCCGAACCCTGATAGCCGACGTCTCCGCCGACTTCCGCCGCCAAGCGCTGCGCGCCGGCATAAGAAAAATCGACGCGGTCGCGCTCTCCCACGGCCACATCGACCACTTCGGCGGCCTGCCTGACATCCGCTCGTACACCGACGCCGCTGAGGAGCCGCTCGACGTCTACGGTTCGCGCGAGACGCTTAATACGGTGCGGCAGGCGTTCCCCTACATGTTCGAGGCGCGCGCCGGGCGCGGCAGGGGCGTGCCGCGGCTTAGGATGGTGGAACTCGCCGCCCCGTGCGGCGTCGCGGGTTTCTCTGTGACGCCGGTGCCGGTCGCCCACGGGTCGCTTAAAGAGTGCTTAGGCCTGCGCATTGACAACATCGGATACGTGCCGGACGTCAAGAACATGAGCGCGGAAAGCGAGGGGCTTTTACGCGGGCTTGATTGCCTAGCCCTGAACTGCCTAAGGGATCAGCGCGAGCATCCGACGCACATGCTGCTTGAACAGAGCATGGAACTAGCGCGCCGCCTTGCCCCCAAACGCTGCTACTTTATCCACATGACGCACGATATTGATTACGAGGTTGACGGGAAGCGGCTGGATCCTTGGATGGAGTTTGCGCATGACGGGCTTGTTATTGATGTTTGACTTTAAACAAAAGGGTTATACCGCGATGGATCAATACAAAAAAGATTTTATAGACTTCATGGTGCGCTCAAAGGCGCTAACTTTCGGCGACTTCGTGACGAAGAGCGGCCGCAAGACCCCGTTCTTCATCAACACCGGCAACTACAGCACCGGCGCGCAGCTCGAGCGCCTCGGCCTCTACTACGCCGAAGCCCTTCGCCAACACCTCGGCAACGGCTTCAACGTCCTCTTCGGCCCCGCCTACAAGGGGATACCGCTCGCCGTCGCGGCGTCTATGGCCCTTAGCGCGCGCTATTCGCACAACGTGTCGTTCTGCTTCAACCGCAAAGAGGCGAAAGACCACGGCGAGGGCGGGGCGATGGTTGGGCATCGGCTTTGCGCGGGCGACCGCGTTGTCATCATAGAAGACGTCGCCACTGCCGGCACGTCGGTGCGCGAGTCGGTGCCTCTCCTCGCGAACAACACCGGCGCCAAGGTCGTAGGCCTTGTAGTGTCGGTTGACAGAATGGAACGCGGAACGGGCGAAAAAAGCGCGCTTGCCGAGCTTAGGGGCGAGTTTGGCTTTTCGGCGTTCTCCATCGTAAACATTGACGAAATCGTTGAGCATTTGCACAATAGAGAGATAGACGGCGTAATTGCGCTGACCGACGGGCTTGTGAAACGGATTGAAGAGTATAGGAAAGAGTACGGATGTTCGTGATGCTGTCGAAGATTCTGGCGGTTCCGCTGGATCCCATCGGGCTTACGCTTCTGCTCCTTGGGTCGGGCGTTGTTTTTGCGCTTATTTGGCGCAAGCCTCGGATGTCGGCTGCATGCTTTATCCTCGGCTTTGCGTCGTTTTTGGCCTTTAGTTCGCCCATTACCGCGTACTATCTGATGCGCGGGCTTGAGGGTTGCTATCAGCCGCGGGAGAATTACGGCGAGGCGTCGGCGGTGGTGCTTTTGGGCGGTTTCACGACGGGCAGGATCCCGCCGCGGCTCCACGTTGAGGTGAACCACGCCGCCAACCGCGCTTTCCAAGCCGCGCGGGTGCGGAGGCAGGGCGCGGCGTCTAAGATAGTGCTCACCGGCGGGCTTTTGGATTTTATGAACGACGAGAAAGCGCCCGAAGCGAGCTCCATGTTTGAGCTAATGCATGAACACTTCGGAATCGATTCCGCCGACGTGATACTTGAGGGAAAGTCGCTTAACACCCGGGAAAACGCCATATATACAAAGGCGGCGCTCACGGAGGCGGGGCTTGGGCACGACATTATCCTTGTAACGAGCGCATTCCATATGCCGCGCGCCGTCGCCGTTTTCAGAAAGGCCGGCTTCTCGGTAACGCCCGCCCCTTGCGGCTATTTTGAAAACAAGGTTTTTAGCCGCAAGCCGCTCACGTGGCTGCCGAACGCCGCCGCGCTCTTTGAGTCGTCGATTGCGCTCCGCGAATACTACGGGATAGCGGCCTACAAGATGGCGGGGTGGATATGAGCGCGCGAAACGACCTGCACGTGCATTCGAACGAGTCCGACGGAACGCTTAGCCCAGAGATGCTCATAGACGCCGCCGCCTCTATCGGCGTCTCGGTGATTGCTCTATGCGACCACGACACGACCGCCGGCGTCGCGCGCTTCGTGCGCTACGGTGAGAGCCGCGGCGTTAGGGCGCTCCCCGGAATAGAACTCTCCGCCAAGTGGCAGGGCGGCAACTGCCACCTGCTCGGCCTCGGAGTGAGCGCCGGATGCGAGCCGCTAGAGGCGCTCCTCAAAAAGACGCGGGAGAGCCGCGACAAGCGCAACGGCCTCATCTTAGAGAAACTCGCAAAACACGGCATAAACATCTCTCGCGAGCAGCTCCAAAGCGAGGCCGGCGGAGAGGTGGTCGCGCGCCCGCACATCGCGAGCGCGCTCATAAAGTCCGGCCACGCGAGCTCCCATAAAGAGGCGTTTAGCGCCTACCTATCGCGCGGCGGGTTAGCCTACGTCGATAGGTTCAGGTTAGAACCTGCGGAGGCCGTGAAACTCTTGCGCGACGCCGGAGCATTCGTGGTGTTAGCCCACCCGCGCCAACTCTCCCTCGAAAGCGCCGAACTCTTCGACGCGCTGGCCGCGCTGAAAAAAGCGGGCCTGCAAGGCGTAGAAGTCTATTCCCCCGACACGTCGGACGAACAAATCCGCCTATACAAAGAGCTGTCAACCGCCCTATGCCTAACGCAAACCGGCGGCTCCGACTTCCACGCGCCGGGGCACGGCGGGCGGGAAATCGGCTACTACAGGCGCTCGGAGCCGATCCCGGAGATCAGGATTCCAGAGCTGGGGATTTGAGGATGGTGAACCATTCGCCAATTTCTATCGTCTGTTAATTTTTCAAACTTTCCGCTTGCAAGTGTTAATCTCGATTATAGTTATCTATAGTATACAGCTTTCCGTACTTCGCGCAACAAGACGCGCGGCCTGCCTGCGTTAGGGCGTTACGTGGCGGTAGGGCAGGGGAGAGGCAGCGGCATCGCGCCGGGCTTAGGCATTTGCTTAAACCTAAAATCCGCAGCAGGTATTTATGGATGGATTGTTTTTTGCATTACGATAATGCCGTCGTAGGGGCGACCCTTAAAATCTTTTAACCTAGATTCCGCAGTTAAAAATTGCATTTATTAGTATTTGTGTAGCATTTTCAATAAGTTACGTGTATTTTGCCCCCATTTCCACGTTCACCCATTTGGTGAACGTTATGGATTGTTTTTTGCATTACGATAAAGTCTTTTTTAAATCTTTTTCAGACGAAGCCTATAAAAGTCAAATTCTTTTAAAAATCTTTTTCAGACGAAGCCTACGGCTTCATAACGTGTGGCGGCTAAAGCCGCCACACAAAGTCAACGTCAAAGTCAAAGTCGGCGGTGTGGATGGTTTTGATGTTGACTTTGACGTTGTGTG
>JAIRUL010000269.1 GCA_031254445.1 Chitinispirillales bacterium | reverse complement strand
CCGGCCCCGCGTTTGTCAAAATAAGCAGGCATCGGCTTTTGCTTTTCCATCCGGCGAGCTTGAAGCGCCCGTAGCCGTTTTGGTCTATCGGTATCGGCGCTATGCCGACGCTGTCGCCGTCTTCCGTAACTAACGCGCTCGCGCCCCATATTATGCCGCCAACCGACCGATCCCTGTCTCCGTTAATGGTTAGCACGAGCGTGTCGGGATGGTCGGGCTGCGGTTCGTACCGTAAAAAGCCAACGGCATACGCCCCGATAGTCAAGCCCTCTTCCGCCGTTGCCGCCGTCGCCGGCACCCTCCAGCTGTTCATCCGTTCGGCGTCGGAGACGAACGCCCACGGGCGCGCCCTCGCGCCTGTAAAGTAGCTCTCGGCGTGGAAGCCGTTTAACACCTCGGCCCACGGTCTTCCGGCTCCGGCGTTCGCGGCCTGCGTGATGTTTCGATGAAACGAAATCATCCTCTGCGCGCGCGCGTTGTCGTGCACAGCTTTTATCATCGCTATGCTCTCGCCGCTTGGGGACGCTTTTTCGTATAGATATTTGAGGACGAGCCCGTTCATGTATAGGTAGCTGTAATTGTTGCTAAGGAGCGAGACCCTCGGGTTCGTGAAAAATTGCCTTATGTATTGAAGGTAATCGTTTATATCGGGAAACGCGATCTCCTCCATTAGCACCGCAGAGCCCTCGAGCCAGCCGTAGGTGATGTCGTCTAAGCCCATCGTCCAGACCATCGCGTACTGTATGGCGTGGAAGAACTCGTGCGCGCAGGTCACGCGCAGCGCGTCGTAGGGCCGCTTGTCATAACCGAGGTCAACCCAATCGTCCCCCGACCAGTCGCCGTTTATCTCCACGTGGCTCGCGAAGCCGGGGTTAAACGAGCCGCTGTGCGGGATTGTGACCCCGTAGTCCTCCATGTTGGTGATGAGGACGTTGTAGGGGCCGGTCGACGGCCCGCCGGGTTCGCGGGAAGGTATCGGTTTCACGAAGCCGAAGCGGCCGATGAGCATCGACCACGCGCTGTCTAGCGCGAAAGCCGCCTCGTCAATGTAGTCGGGGACATTGTTTGAGCCGTGGTTGCGCGTGCGCCATGTTGACGTTGACTTTTTTGATGTTGATTTTGGCATAGGCATAGATGCTGATGATTCCCCGGCGTCGCCGTATCCGATGGTGTCGACGCCGCTAATGCTGTCCGGCCCGGACGTCGTGTAGAAGATTTTGAAGTTGCCGCCCGGGGAGACGTAGGAGTCGTAGCCGCCGTAGCCGCTTGGGAAGTCCGTCGCCTCCGCATAGAGCGCGCGGAATTCGGGGGTCATGCTGTTCCATGCCCGCGTCAATAAATACAGGTCTTGCTGGTTGATTGCCGGGCGGCGCGGTTTGGGCGCGGTTGCGGGCCGGCGGGCGGATTGGCCGCCGCCGCTTTTAGCGCCGCGCCTGATTTTGACCCGCTCTTCGAGGGCGGGGCGGAGGCGTTTTTCTATTTCCGCGGGCGAAGCGGAGGCGTCCGCGCCGCCGCTGTCGGCAAAATTGCGCGTCTTGGCCGCTGTTTGCAAAACGCAGGCAAAGAGTACGATTGCGGTAGCGGCTACAAGAGCTGGCGCCGGTTTCATCGTTGCCATGCCTTTCCGGTACGGTTGAGATGTGGCGGTTGCATTATATATACCAAAATATACAATAATGTTTTCGAAAACCAAAATATCATGAGGAGCCAAGGCCAAGAAAGTGCCGGAAACTGGCGGAAGCTATGTACCAAGCCGCAAAGGGGGCTCCCAAGCATAAGGGCTGATTATAGGATAATTGATGAAAGCGAAGGTTATTGAGCGGCATAATTTTCCCTATGACAGCGCCAATCCTACCCGTTCGCATCCCATCATGCCCTATCCGCCCCCATCCTGCCTAACGCCTATAAATTGTCGCTAATACCTTAAAAATCATCATGTTACGCCATTATACCTAACAACAGCCACCCCATATCCATCCCCATCGAACGCCGCCCGGTGCCCGTGGCACGTAGCTTGCAGTATTTATTTAGCGGATGAGACAAAAACCGCAACCTTAAACGGAAACGAAGCGAACAAAAAATGATTCAGGGAATCTACACAGCCTCGACCGGGATGACAGCGCTGGCGCAGAAGCAGGAGCAGATCGCCAACAACTTGGCCAACCTGAACACCACGGGTTTCAAGCAGAGCGGGCTTTTCTCAACCGCGTATCAAAATCTAGTGAAAGACGACAACGACCGCGTCTTCGCGAACCGCGATATTAAAGTTGACGAGGTTTACGTTGATTACTCCGAGGGTTCGATGCGCCACACCGGCGGCGACCTTGATTTATGTATAAAGGGCACCGGGTTCTTCAAGATTATCGCCGACGAGGGCGTCCGCTATACGCGCAACGGCAATTTTTCGGTTGACGCGAACGGCATACTCGTGACCGACGACGGCGCGAAAGTGATGGGGACGGAGGGTTTTATACGGGTTGAGCCGAACGAGAAAGTTACCTTTACCGAGATGGGCGAGGTGATTCAGGGCGGATACAGCAAGGGTTTTGTGAAGGTAGTGGATTTTCAGAAGCCCTACGAGATGAGGCGCTGCGGGAACAGCCGCTTCGCCCCGGTGAACGTTGAAGCGGTCGAGCTCCAGTCGCAGGGCTTTTTGGTGCGCCAAGGGTATGTGGAGAGTTCGAATGTCGATATGATCCGCAACATGGTGCAGATGATTTCGGCCTACCGGAACTACGAGTCGAGCCAAAAGGCGCTGCACGCGCAGGACGACACGCTCGACAAGGCAGTGAATCAGGTTGGCCAGGTTCGATAGGGTTAGTTGTTGGCAATACGATAGATGCGTAGAATAGAAAGAACGCTTGCGTTCGCAAATAAAAGGAGAATGTGATGGTTAGGAGCTTGATGACGGCCGCGACGGGGATGGAAGCCATGCAGTTTTACATGGACAACATCTCGAACAACCTCTCTCACATGAACACAAACGGGTACAAACGCACCCGCGTTGAGTTTCAGGATCTGATGTATCAGGCGATTCGGGAGCCCGGCGTCCGCAACTTTGAGGGCAGCATGGCGCCGGCGGGCATCGAGGTGGGGCTTGGCGTAAAGGTCGCCGGCACGCAGAGGGTGTTCGAGCAGGGTTCGCCGAACCTCACCGAAAACCCCTTGGACATCGCGATCTCAGGCGAGGGCTTCTTTCAGGTATCCATGCCGGACGGCTCGATAGC
This sequence comes from Chitinispirillales bacterium, assembly GCA_031254445.1. Taxonomy (GTDB): domain Bacteria; phylum Fibrobacterota; class Chitinivibrionia; order Chitinivibrionales; family Chitinispirillaceae; genus GUT77. The sequence continues at coordinate 1,518 of JAIRUL010000269.1, read as the reverse complement.
GTATACGCGCGACGGCGGCTTTAAACTTTCGAACGACGGCACGCTCGTCACGTCGTCCGGTTTCATAGTCCACCCGCAGGTAGTCATCCCCGAGGGCGCGTCGTCGTTTCAGGTTGAGGCGAGCGGGCGCGTGAGCGTAATCATGCCCGGGGAAGAGATATCGACCGACATCGGCCAGTTCGAGCTCGCAAGGTTCATCAACCCCGCAGGCTTGCGCTCTTTGGGCGGCAACCTTCTAGGCGTAAGCGACGCGAGCGGCATCCCTATAATATCGCTGCCCGGGGAAGAGGGGACGGGTACCCTTTTGCAGAGGTACGTGGAGGCGTCGAACGTGCAGCTCGTGGACGAAATGGTGAACATGATCGCGGCGCAGAGAGCCTACGAGGTCGTTTCCAAGGCGATACAGACGAGCGAGGAGATGTTGCAGGTCGCGAATAACCTTAAAAGGTAGGCAATAGGTAGGTGATAGGCAGTATGTAGTTGATAAATAAGCAATTATGACGTTTATCATCACGTAGCAAAGCCATAACGGCAAGGAAGAGGCAGGCGGGTTGTGGGTGAGAGGCAATATGTAATTGATAAACAAGCGATTATGGAGTTTATCACCAAACAGTTAAGCAATGAGCGGCAAGGCGTGGGTAGGCGAGCGGTGGATGATAGGCAGTATGTAGTTGATAAATAAGCGATTACGGAGTTTGTCATCACGTAATTAAGCGGTGATAAGTAAGAGGCTGTAAAACGTTGAATAATTGATGGCTAACGAAAAAAAGGGTGTGGGTGAAAATGGCTTACAGACATTGCGACAATACCGGAGTGGTGCGCAGGGGCGTTGCGGCTTTTGCGTTCGTTGCAATGTACGCGCTGAGCGGCTCCTCGGCGCCTGCGCCGTCGTCATCCGCGCCCTCGACTTTATCATCCGATAGGAAGACGGTGACTCTCAGCTTCGTCGATTCGGCGATGGTGAACGACACGGTGATCCGCCTCGGCGACATCGCCAAGGTCAGCTCGAACGACGCCGCGCTTGCCGCCGCGTTCAGGGCGTTCGCCGCGACCGAGGCCGCGCCGGCGGGGTACAGCCGCTTTGTTAATTCGGATGACTTGGTGATTTTCAGCGTCCGCCCTAAGTTCAAGGGCGTCGAGGTCGTCACCGCGAATCAGAAAAGAGTCAAGGTCGCAAGTGATTATCAAACAAGGGCGATAGGCGAATTCATAGAACAAATCAATTCTTATGCCGCCGAGCGCCTTGCATGGGCAAGCGGCGAGTGGTCGCTGGCCGTCGCAAACCCGCAGAACTCTTGGAAGAGCGGCCGCGGCCCAGTTAGCGCCGAGGTTTCCGGCATCGACAATCCGCTCGCCAAGGGCAACATTGGGTTGACGCTCACGGTCAGGCAGGGTTCGCGGGTTGCCCGCATCCCGGTCGCCTGTAAGATAACGGTTAAAGCGCCGGTTCTTACGGCCTCCCGCATGATACAGCGCGGCGAGGAGCTCACCGAAGAAAATAGCAAGATGCAAGTCACT
>JAIRUL010000259.1 GCA_031254445.1 Chitinispirillales bacterium | reverse complement strand
ACCTATGCGGGAGAAGGGCGGACACATAGGTCCGCCCCTACGATGGCATTATCGTAATGCAAAAAACAATCCATAACGTTCACCTAATGGGTGAACGTGGAAATGGGGGCAAAATACACATAACTTATTGAAAATGCTACTCAAATACTAATAAATGCAAATTTTAACTGCGGAATCTAGGTTTAAAGATTTTGACTTTATTAGGCTTCGTCTGAAAAAGATTTTAAAGATATGGATTGGTTTTTGCATTACGATAATGCCATCGTAATACAAAAAACAATAACAATAACAATAACGACAACGACAACGTGAACGAGAACACGAACAGCAAGAGCAACAGCCTATTTCAGCGCCGCCCCAAGCAGCCCTAAGAAGAGCGGGTGCGGCCTGTTTGGCCGGCTCTTGAACTCGGGGTGGAATTGAACCGCCGTAAAGAAGCGGTTTTTGGGTATCTCGACGGCCTCGACTAAGTTCCCGTCGGGGGAGAGGCCGGATATGGATAGGCCTTTGCTTGTGAGGGTTTCGCGGTAATCGTTGTTGAACTCGAAGCGGTGGCGGTGGCGTTCGCTTATCTCTTCTGCGCCGTAGAGTTTGTGCAAAAGCGAACCTTTCGACACCTTGCAGGGGTACGCGCCGAGGCGCATCGTACCGCCGCTGCCGAGCATCCCGACTTGATTTAGCATGATGTCTATCACGCGGTGCGGGGAGTTGCCGTCGAACTCGCCGGAGTTTGCGCCCTCAAGCCCGCAGACGTAGCGCGCGAATTCTATCACCGCGATTTGCATTCCGAGGCAGATGCCGAGGTATGGGATGTTATTTTCGCGCGCGTAGCGGCAGGCGGAAATCTTCCCCTCTATGCCCCTATCGCCGAAGCCGCCGGGGATAATCATGCCGTCAATCTTGCCTATGGCGCTTTCGGCCTCTTTGTACGACACGTCCTCGCTGTCGACCCAGCGGATATTCACGTTCGCCCCGGTCTCGAAGCCGGCGTGGTTTAGGCTCTCGATGATGGAGAGGTACGCGTCGCGGAGCTTTATGTATTTGCCGACGATGGCGATGGTTGCAGACTTTTTCCGCGAGGCGATTTTTTGCGTCATCTCGTTCCACTCGCGCAAATCCGGCTTTGGCGCGTCAATCCCAAGTTCGCGGCAGACGACCGTGTCTAGGCCGTTCCTATGGAGCATGAGCGGAGCTTCGTAGAGGGAGTCTACGGTGATATTCTCTATTACGCAATCAGGCTTGACGTTGCAGAAGAGCGCGATTTTCTCCTTGATGCCGCCGCTTAACGGTTCGTCCGCCCGCGCGATTATGATATTCGGGGTGATGCCCATCGCCTGCAGCTCTTTCACCGAGTGCTGCGTCGGTTTCGACTTGTGTTCGCCTGAGCTTTTGAGGTATGGTATCAGCGTCACGTGGACAAAGAGGCAAGCCCCGCGGCCTTTTTCGAGGGAGATCTGCCGGATGGCCTCCAAAAACGGCTGGCTCTCGATGTCGCCCGCAGTGCCGCCGATTTCGGTTATAAGCACGTCGGCGCGGCTGTTGGCGGCGCCGGTGTAGATGAAATTTTTAATCTCCTGGGTGACGTGCGGGATGACCTGAACGGTGCCGCCGAGGTAACCGCCGGCCCGTTCGCGCTCAAGCACGCTCCAGTAGACGCGGCCTGAGGTCAGGTTGCTAAGCTTAGTCAAGTTCTCGTCGATGAAGCGCTCGTAGTGCCCGAGGTCGAGGTCGGTCTCCGCGCCGTCGTCGGTAACAAAGACCTCGCCGTGCTGGAACGGGCTCATCGTACCCGGGTCGATGTTCATGTAGGGGTCGAGCTTTTGGGCCGCGACCTTTAAGCCCTTCTGTTTGAGCAAGCGGCCTAAAGAGGCGGCGGTGATGCCTTTTCCTAGGCCGGAAACTACGCCGCCTGTTACGAAAATGTATTTTGTCATGGTCACTCCCACTCCACCGTTGCCGGCGGCTTTGATGTTATGTCGTAGACGACTCGGCTTACGGACGGCATTTCGCTTGTTATGCGCGACGATATGCGCCCCAAAATCTTATGCGGGAGCGGGGCGTAGTCGCATGTCATGAAATCGCCGGTTAGCACCGCGCGTACTGCGATAACCGAATCGTATGTCCTGTCGTCGCCTTTTACGCCGACCGTGCGCGTATCCGTCAATACAGTAAAATATTGATCCGGTTTGCGTTTCATACCGTCAAGCTCTTCGCGTAGGATGGCGTCCGCGCCGCGCAGGATCTCTAATTTTTCGGCCGTAACCTCTCCCATGACGCGGATGGCAAGGCCTGGACCCGGGAAAGGCTGGCGGTTTACAAGCGTTTGAGGAAGGCCCAGCTTTTTGCCAAGCACGCGCACCTCATCCTTAAATAGGCTTGAGAGCGGCTCTATAACGCCGGTAAAGGCAAGGTTTTTGGGAAGCCCGCCTACATTGTGGTGGCTTTTGATCGTTGCCCCGTGCTTGCCGCCGGATTCGACGATGTCGGGGTAGATTGTCCCCTGCGCGAGGAACGGGATGTTCTTTAGTTTTGCAGATTCTTCCTCAAAGACGCGGATAAATTCCCCGCCGATGATTTTTCTCTTTGACTCCGGGTCGCTCACGCCCTTTATCTTTGATAGGAACCTATCCTTCGCGTTGACGCGGATAAAGCGCAGCTTGCGTTTAGAGAAAACGGCCTCTATCTCGTCGCCCTCGTTTTGGCGCATGAATCCGTGGTCTACGAAGATGCAGGTGAGCTGTCCGGGGATTGCTTTGGACAATAGCGCCGCGCAGACGGCGGAGTCCACGCCGCCGGAGAGGGCTAAAAGGACTTTTTCGCCATTTACCTTTTGCCGGATGCTATTAATCTGTTTGTCGATGTAATCATCCAGCTTGTAATCGCCCGATGCGCCGCAGATGTTATACAGAAAATTTTTGATGGCCTCGCGCCCGTGTTCCGTGTGGCCTGTTTCGGGGTGGAACTGCACGCCGTAGAGTTTCGCTCCGGCGTTCTCGCAGGCGGCGTTTTCGCAAGTATCGGTTTTGCCTATTGCGGCAAAGCCATCCGGCAGCTTGTTCACGCGGTCGGTGTGGCTCATAAGTACCGCAGAGTTCTTGGGGATGCCCTTAAACAGAGCGGAACCGGTTGATAATTCCGCGCTAACAACGCCGTATTCCCCGCGTTCGCCGCGACGCACTTCGCCGCCGAGCATCTGGCACATCATCTGCATACCGTAGCAGATGCCGAGTACGGGAATCCCTAAGGAAAAAAGTTCCTTGTCGCACCTCGGCGAATCGGGCGAGTACACGCTGCTTGGCCCGCCGGTTAAAATGATGCCGATGGGGGAGAGGCGCTTCACTTCGCTAGCGGAAATACCCCCCTGCCTGATTTCCGAATAGACGGAATGCCCCCGCACAGACCTTGCGATGAGTTCTTTATATTCGCCGCCGAAGTCGAGCACTAATATAAGTTCGTTCATACTTCTACCGTCCCGTCGTAGACTTTTTTGCAGTCTCCGGTCATTAGTACGGCCTCGTCGGTGTAGTTTACGATAAGGTACCCGCCTTTGAGCTGCACCTTTATGTCAGCGCCCTTGTCGCAGTGGCCGTTTAAGACGGCGGCTACCGCAGAGGCGCACGCGCCCGTCCCGCAGGCGAGCGTCTCGCCGATGCCGCGTTCCCACACGCGCATCTTCAGGTGGTTGCGGCCCATCACCTCCACAAACTCGGTGTTTATCCTGTCGGGAAAGAGCGCGTCGCTCTCAAAGAGCGGGCCGATATCGGAGACTTCAAAGCTATCGACGTGCTCGCAGAAGACCACCGCGTGTGGGTTGCCCACCGAGACGCAGGTGACTTCATACTCCGTACCGCCGATGCTCACTTTCTTTGCGACAACGCGGTCGCCATTAAGCTTGACCGGTATCTTATCAGGCGTAAGTTCCGCGCGCCCCATATTTACCTTGACGGATGAGACAAGCCCGTTTTGGGTGGTCAAGTCGAGCGTCTTTACCCCGCTTAATGTCTCAATGCGTATCTGCGGGCGCGTAACGATGTGATTGTCGTATAAATACTTAGCGACGCAGCGGATGGAGTTTCCAGCCATCTTGCCCTCGCTGCCGTCGAGGTTGAATATCCTCATCTTGGCGTCGGCGATTCCTGAGCGCATGATTAAAACAACGCCGTCGCCGCCTATGCCGTAGTGCCTCTCGGCAAGAAGGAGCGATAGGGATTCGGGCGAGTCTATCTCGGCGTCGAAGCAGTTTATGTAGATATAGTCGTTGCCGCAGCTCTGCATTTTTGTAAACTTGAACGTCATGCGCTCGCTGCGCAATTGGTTTATATCGACGAGTTCTGTGTTTATTTCGCTGTACCCCGAAAGAAGGCTGTCCGCAAGCGCGTTGGCCGTGTCGATGGAGGTAAGGCACGGGATGCCTAAAGTACATGCCATCCTGCGGATCTTCACATCGTCGGCGGCGGGGTCTCTGCCCTTTTCCGAGGTGGAGACGATATAGTTGATCTTCTTGCTGGCAAGCAGCGTTGCGGAGTTGTTGTCTGCGGAGTCGCGGATTTTGTTGACGGGCGTTACATCGAACCCCTTTTTCTCCAAAAGCCTCGCCGCGCCCTTAGTCGCGTAAAGAGAGAAACCGAGCATGCTAAACTTTTCGGCGACGCTTATCATCTCCGCCTTGTCGCTTTCGCGGACGGTGATAAAGACGCCTCCATGCTTATGCCCGGAACGCCCTGGGGCCATCTTGTACCCCGCTGCGACAAGCCCCTTGTAGAGCGCCTCCTCTATGTTCTTGCCGAGGCCAAGCACCTCGCCGGTAGATTTCATCTCCGGCCCAAGCTGGGTATCCACGCCCGCCAGCTTTTCAAACGAGAATACCGGAACCTTGACCGCGATGTACGGCGGAGTTTTCGCGATGCCGGAGGAATATCCGAGTTCGGCAAGCGTTTTCCCCACGCTTACTTGCGTGGCGACCTCGCACATCTGGATGCCGACGACCTTGCTCAGATAAGGGACGGTGCGCGACGCGCGCGGGTTCACCTCTATGACATAAACGTCGTTTGCGTAGAATACGTATTGGATGTTGACGAGGCCTTTGACATTGAGGGATATGCACAATTTTTTGGTAATCTCAAAAATCTTCGCCGCCAGCATATCGTCTATGTTTAGAGCCGGATAAACGGCAATGCTGTCGCCGGAGTGGATGCCGGTGCGCTCGATGTGCTCCATTATCCCCGGGATTAACACATCGACGCCGTCGCATATCGCGTCTACCTCTATTTCGCGCCCGCTCAGATATTTATCAATCAGCACAGGGCCGGACAGCTCGGAACGCAAGATTATTTCCATATACTCGATAATGTCTTCGCGCGAAAAGGCGATTATCATGTTTTGCCCGCCGAGAACGTACGAGGGGCGCATTAATACCGGATACCCCAATTCTTCCGCCGCCGACAACGCCTCCGCTTCTGTTGTTACGCCGAACCCCTTTGGGCGCTTGATTTGGAGCTGTTCAAGCAGGAGGTCGAAACGCTCCCTATCCTCGCAGATGTCGATGCTGTCGGCAGGTGTCCCGATGATGTTGACGCCGCGCTCGTGCAGTTTTTTCGTTAGCTTTATGGCGGTGCCGCCGCCAAAGGCCACGATGACGCCGATGGGCTTTTCGATGTCGATGATACTCATCACGTCGTCAACGCAAAGCGGCTCAAAGTAGAGCCTATCGGCGGTGTCGAAGTCGGTGGAGACCGTTTCGGGGTTGTTGTTTATGACAACGACTTCAAAGCCGAGCTTTTTCAGCGTCCAGACGCAGTGCACGCAGGCGTAGTCAAACTCTATGCCTTGGCCGATTCGTATCGGGCCGCTTCCCAGCACGATGACCCTCTGTTTCTCGCTTTTTTGGATGAACGGGAGGGCCTCGTTTTCCGTGCCGTTTTCTATGGAGTAGAAGTAGGGCGTTTTGGCTTCGAACTCGCCGCCGCAGGTGTCTACCATTTTGTAGATGAATTTGGGCGGCTGGGCTTGCTGGGGTTGGTTTTTGGCTGATTGATGCTGATTATTGGTTGATACAGGGTGGCTATTAATTGATTGGAGCGAATCTGCGGACAATGGTTTATTATCGGACGGACCGAATTGACAATTAGCGATATTGACTAGCCCGTTCAAGAACCATTTATCCACCATTGTAATATCGTGCAGCTCATCCACGCTAACGCTGCGCTTAATCGCCTCGTACAGTACAAAAAGGCGTTCGTCCGTTACAACCTTAAGAAGCTCGCGGATTTCGCCGTCGCTCTTTGCCGATAATCTCGGAGAATTGAGGTTTGAAAGCCCGATCTCCGCGCCGCGCACGGCCTTAAGAAGCGCCTCTTCAAAGGTGTCGGCTATCGCCATGACCTCGCCGGTCGCCTTCATCTGCGTGCCGAGCTCCTTGTGCGCGTACACGAATTTGTCAAAAGGCCATTTGGGGAACTTGACGGCGACATAATCGAGGGCGGGTTCAAAAGCCGCGTAGGTCGTGCCTGTAACCGCGTTTACAATCTCGTCCAGCGTATACCCAATGGCGATCTTTGTCGCCACTTTCGCAATCGGATACCCCGTGGCCTTGCTCGCAAGCGCCGACGAGCGCGAGACGCGCGGGTTGACCTCTATTACCGCGTAATCGAAGCTTTCGGGGTGCAGCGCGAACTGAACGTTGCATCCGCCCTCCACGCCGAGCGCTTTGATTATGTCTAGCGCCGCGGTGCGCAGCATCTGGTACTCCTTATCCGCAAGCGTAACGGCGGGCGCTATGACGATGCTGTCGCCGGTGTGTATGCCCACGGGGTCGAAGTTTTCCATGGAGCATACGGTAATAACGTTGCCTATGCGGTCGCGCATCACCTCAAACTCAATCTCTTTCCAGCCTGCCACCGATTTTTCTACCAGTATCTGGTGGATGGGGGAGAGCGAAAGCCCGTTCGCGGCTATCTCGCGAAGCTTGCCCTCGTCGCCCGCAATGCCGCCGCCGGAGCCGCCGAGCGTGAACGCGGGGCGCACGATTACCGGATAGCCCTCGCCGCTTGCGAAACGGACCGCCGTCTCTACCTCCGTGGCGATGACCGACGGTATCACCGGCTGGCCGATTTGCACCATCGTCTCCTTGAACATCAGCCTATCCTCGGCCTTGTCAATCGTCTCCGGCGACGAGCCGAGCAAGCGCACGTTCATCTTTTCTAAGAAGCCGTCACGCGCCAGCTGCATGCACAGCGTAAGCCCCGTCTGCCCGCCAAGCCCAGACAAAATGCTGTCGGGGCGCTCTTTTTCGATGATGCGTTTTACGGTCGTAAGGGTGAGGGGCTCGATGTATATCTTGTCCGCGATATTTTTATCGGTCATGATTGTCGCGGGGTTTGAGTTGACAAGCACAATCTCGATTCCGTCTTCGCGCAGCATCCTGCAAGCCTGCGTGCCGGCGTAGTCGAACTCTGCCGCTTGGCCGATGACGATGGGGCCGGAACCGATGACCATCGTCTTTTTAATGCTTTTATCTAGCGGCATTCTTCTTCGCCTCCATGCTATTAATAAATTTGTCGAACAAAAACGCGGTGTCGCGCGGCCCGCCGCAGGCTTCGGGGTGGAACTGGACGGAGAACGCCGGCGCGTTTTTGTACGCTATCCCCTCGCACGTCCCGTCGTTTACATTAACAAACCACTCGTCGGCGACGCGCGCGTCAATGCTCTTTGAGACTACCGCGTAGCCGTGGTTCTGGCTTGTTATGTACGCCCTCCCGCTCTGCGTATCCTTGACAGGCTGGTTCGCGCCCCTGTGCCCGTATTTGAGCTTATTCGTCTCAAACCCGCTCGCCAGCGCCAAAAGCTGGTGCCCAAGGCAGATGCCGAATATCGGCACGCTGCTTGTTAGGAGTGATTTTAGGTTTTTGATGATGCCGGTGTTGTCGGCGGGGTCGCCAGGGCCGTTTGACAGCATGATGCCGTCCGGCGAAAGTTTGAGAATCTCGTCGCTTGTACTATTGCACGGAAGCACCCACACGTCGCAGCCGAGCCTATTTAACTCGCGCCGGATATTTTCCTTGCTGCCGAAATCATATAGCGCGACTGTGTATTTTGAATTCTCTGATTTGTACAACTTCTTTTCGCTGGAAGAAACGCTTGAAACCGAATCTACTATCTTGTACGGCTTAATCCCCCCGTCAATAGCCCCTGCCGGCTTAACGCTAGTGATTTTGCCGTTCATCACCCCGTTCTCGCGGATGATTTTCGTGAGCGCCCTAGTATCGATGCCGTAAATCCCTATTACCCCGCGCTCCCGCAGAAATTCATCGAGGCTGCCCTCGCTTCTGAAATTTGACGGATGGCGGCAAGGGTGCTTAACGATGTATGCCCGCGCGTGGACGCCCGCGCTCTCGAAATCCGGCGGGATGACGCCGTAGTTGCCGATTAGCGGAAACGTTTGGAGGACTATTTGGCCGTAGTAGCTTGGGTCGGTCAGCGTCTCTAAGTAACCCGTCATGCCGGTCGTAAAGACAATCTCCCCTATGACCTCTCCCTGCTTCCCGAAAAACTTGCCCTCAAAGACAAGGCCGTTTTCCAATATTAAATACGCTGTGTTTAGCATAGCGGGTTCCCCTGTTCAAAAACGTCTTTCTTAGCGCGCGCGTTTTCGCCGTTTCCGGTAAAGCACGCCGTGCAAAAGGTTATGTTGCACTTATCGCACGATTTTTTTAATCCGCTTATGCTTATATAGCCGAGGCTGTCGGCCCCGATTTTGCGGCAGATTTCGTCTATGTCCATCTTATTCGCAATCAAATTTTCCTCGTTGTCGATGTCGGTTCCGTAGTGGCACGTGTAGCGGAACGGCGGGGACGAAATCCTCAGATGCACCTCCGCCGCGCCCGCATTCTTTAGGTTCCGCACAATTCGTTCGCTTGTCGTGCCGCGCACGATGGAGTCGTCAACCAATACGACCCGTTTACCGCTAATGTTCGCCGACAGCGGGTTGAGCTTCAGCCTAACCGCGCTGTCGCGCTCGGTCTGCGTGGGGTAAATGAAGCTGCGCCCGATATAGCGGCTCTTGACAAAACCGGTTATAAGCGGTATGCCGCTCTTTGCGCTATAGCCGCTCGCCGCGTCTAAGCCGGAGTCGGGTACGCCGCACACGATGTCGGCGTCTACCGGGTATTGATCGGCCAATATCCCACCCATGTTGTACCGCGCCTCGTAGACGCTTAGCCCGTCAATTATCGAATCCGGCCTCGCGAAGTACACGTACTCAAAAATGCACAACCCGCCGCGCTCGCCCTTATCTTCCAGCATAACGCCTTGACTCGTCATCTCGCCGTTTTCTATGATAATGACCTCCCCTGGCCGCACGTCCCGCTCGAAGCGGAAGCCGCTCGTCTCAAGCGCGCTGCTCTCCGACGAGAGGGCGCAGCCGAGGCTGTTTCTGCCGATGCAAAGCGGGCGGTAGCCGTAAAAGTCGCGCACCGCAATCAGCTTGTTCTCGCTGCTCGCGATAACAAGCGAAAACGCCCCGTGCAGAAAGCCCGCCGCCCTCACTACGCCCTTCAAGGTGTCCTCTTCTTTTTTGATGCAGTACGCGATTAGCGAAGAGACAACCTCGCTGTCGCTAGTAGCGTTGAAGTGCAGCCCGTAGGTCTTCAGCTTTTGCCGGATTTCCTGCGCGTTGGTCACATTCCCGTTGTGCGCCGTGGCGATCCTGCCGGTGAGGTACTCTGTGATGAACGGCCCCACGTTCTCCTTTATGTTGCCGCCGGTCGTAGAGTACCGCGTATGCCCCACGGCAATCTTCCCCTTAGGTATGCTCTCAAGCTCTTTGCTGGAAAAAACCTTGGTAACAAGCCCAGTATCCTTGTGGCAGGAGATTTTCCCGTCGTTCACAACGGCGATGCCGGCCCCCTCCTGCCCCCGGTGCTGCAACGAGAGCAATCCGTTGTAAGTGACGCCAGCCGCCTCCTCGGCAGTTAAACTAACCCCGAAGACGGCGCATTCCTCGCGAAGTTTTCCGTCGATTGACAT
>JAIRUL010000163.1 GCA_031254445.1 Chitinispirillales bacterium | reverse complement strand
GCGATGCCTGTCTCTATCGCCCCCTCGTCCGGCAGGAACCGCGGGCTGTGTATCTCTTCTATCCTTTTCTTATTTTGCGGGATTACTCCGAGGTAGACGTATAGCCCGGGCGCTAATTGTTGATACCGCGCAAAATCCTCGGCATACATCGTCGGCGCTTGCCTATCAACAATGAAGTGTTCGCCTAGGAACGACTTCATCCGCTTCCTGAACCGCTCTGTAAGCGCCGGGTCGTTGTATCCGGGCGGGTAGGATTTTTCGAACGCGATTTTTGCCGACGCCCCGAACGCTTTGGCGGTATTGGCTGTCAATTCTTTAATGCGTTTCATCAGCAAATTTTGCAGCTCGTCCGAATAAGTCCGCACCGTCCCCTCGAAGCGCGCGGCGTCGGGGATGATGTTGCGGCCTGTGCCGGCGTGAAAATTTCCTACCGTGAGGATAGCCGGCTCCGACGACGGCTTCTCCCTGCTTATCAGCGTTTGCAGCTGGGTGACTATGGACGACGCGCAGACGATGGGGTCTACCGCTTTTTCGGGCGTCGCGCCGTGGCCGCCGCGCCCCGTTATCACAGCGTCGAAGTTTAGCACGCCGGCGTAGTCGCTGCCCGGCCTTATGCCTATTTGACCGCGCTTGTGGTCGGCGCTGACGTGCAGGCCGAAGACCGCAGCGGCTTTTTGGGGGAAAACTCCGGCTTTTATAAGCCCAAGCGCGCCGCCCGGCTCCAGCTCTTCCGACGGCTGGAAGAGGCACACTACGGTTCCTTTCCATAGGTTTTTAGACTCGTGCAGTATCTTCGCCGCTCCGAGGAGTATAGCCGTGTGCATATCGTGCCCGCAAGCGTGCATGACCCCCTGCTTGACAGATGCGAACGGGACGTTGTTTTCTTCCTGAATGGGCAGCGCGTCCATGTCCGCCCGCAGGGCGACTATAGGCCCCTTGCCGCTTGTGATTTTCGCGCTGACGGCGGTCTTGCCGAGGTGGCACTGCGCGGGAATCCCCCAGCTGTTTAGCGTGTCGCGCACAAGGCGGGCGGTGCCGAACTCCTTGCCCGATAGCTCAGGGTTTCTGTGTATGGCGCGGCGGATCCCTATTATTTCCGGGGCAATACGGTCGATTAGGGGCATTAGCGTTTGTTTGTCCATAGATAAAATATAATATATGAGCGTTAGGGGTTGGCTGAAAGCTTAAAATTATTTTATTCGAACTATTTGTGTTTTTCCGCGCCATGAATTATATTACGCGAGTAGCTGATTTTTAGAGATTTTATGCGTTTTTTACGCCATTTATTTTTATTTAATTACGGCATAGATAGAGTAAATTAATGGAAATATTAATAGACGCTTGCGCAATAATGACAGTTATCGTCAAAGAACCAGAGAGGGATCTGGTTATACGGTTAACGCAGAATGCCGTAATGGTTTCTCCTATTATGATGCCGTATGAAATTGCAAATGCTTTGACTAAAATGATGAAAAAGAAAATCATTGAGAAAGAGCGTACGATAAAAGCGTTTAATTATTTCAAAACGATACCCATAAAAACGATTGAAATAGATATTGAAAAGGCTCTTGAGATTGCGTGGGGCTTTAAAATATACGCATACGATGCTTGTTATTTGGAAGCGGCCAAAAGATTAAAATTACCATTAAAAAATGTTGACGCAAAAGGGAGGTCGCCTTTTGAAGACATTCATTATATAACAGCTGATATAACAACGCGGGAAATCGTAGAGTTAATAAAGGAAACTAGGTCGGGGGTCGCCTTATTGTTAGGGCGCCAATTAATCAAACAGGGTCGAAAAAGCATGAAAATGCGGACGGGCGTTTTTCTAAGGGTACCGGCGCGCTGATGGAGGCGTTTAATAGCTCGCTGCCTTATGGCCGCGGAGCTGCAGAGAGCCGTTGCCGGGCGGGCAAAGTCGGACGCGCCGGTGCGGCGTGAACGGAGCGGAGCGGCGTATGAAAAAAACGTTGGAATTTTTTTCGGTGGTTTTGCTAGCGTGGCTGGTTTTCTGCGCCGCGCCGCAAAAAGGCGGCAGGCTGGCTGGGAGCGACGCCGACATTCAGATCATAGAAGCCGCCGAAGAGCAAGCGTGGCAAGTTGCGGGGAATCAGCCCCAAAATGGCGGCGAGGCGGGTCTTGAACACGTTGCGGATGCGGGCGGTCAAGGGCCCCTGCCCAAAATTGCCGTGCATGTAACCGGCGGAAAAACTCCCGGCGAAAACAAGGCTTTGGGCGCAAGGATAGCGTACGCGCTTATAAACAGCGGGAGATACGATATGATAGAGCGCTCCGGCGTTTTTTCGGACAGGGCGGCGCAAGAAGCGGTTAAGCAGGGCGGCGGCGCGGTTGGCGACGAGCAAATCAACCGGCTTGGGCGGCAGGCGGGGGCGGATTTTGTTTGCATAGGAGAAATATTGGAGGTCTTCGGCGCCCACCAAATATCGGTTCGCATCATGAATGTTGAGAGCGTTGAAGTTCTCGCTTCGGGGCTGGCTTCGGGTTCGCTGAAAACGGCGGTTGATTTTGCGGCGCTTGCAGACCGCGTTGTGGCGATATTGCTCGGCGCGGCTCAAAATGCCGGCGCGGCGGCGGAGCCTGACGCGGCTCACGACGCGATGCCCCAGGCGCAACCGGTTGGGAGCGTTAAAACGCCGGACGGAGGGAATTACCTCTATGTAAAGATAGGCGATTTAATGTGGATGGCGGAGAATCTGAATACCGCAACGGAAGGCAGCTGGTGCTACGGCGATAGAGATTCCAATTGCGTCAAATACGGCAGGCTATACACTTGGGATGCCGCGATGGCGGCCTGCCCTAAGGGGTGGCATTTGCCAAATGGTTCCGAATGGGATAATTTGATTGACGCGGCAGGCGGGGATGGTTTTGCCGGAAAGAAGCTTAAGTCAACCGGCGGTTGGGGTAAAAAGGGCAACGGTACGGATAATTTCGGATTTTCGGCGCTGCCCGGCGGGCTCCGCGACGATGACGGCGGCTTCAACGCTGCCGGCTACATCGGCTACTGGTGGAACGCGTCTAACGCGCGCTTCCGTAGCATATTGTACACTGTCGACAACGTGTTCGATAACTACTACGACAAGGGTTACGGTTTGTCTGTGCGCTGCGTTCAGGATAGGAGCGGCAAAAAGTAATCTTTATAGATGCTTGTTTTTTTCGCCTATTGCGGCGGATCATATAGAAAGCAATGGCGCGGCGGTGCCGCGTATATGGAGCGGTGTATGAAAAAGGCGTTACTCTTTTTTTCGGCGATTTTAATAGTGTGCCTGACATCTTGCGCCGCGCCGCAAAAAAGCGGCGTAGGCGCCCCGGGCGTAGGAGCGGCCGAAGGGCAAGCGGAGCGGGTTGCCGAAAATCAGCCCCCAAATGGCGGCGGGCGCGCCGCGGATGCGGCCGGTCAAAAGCCGCTGCCCAAAATCGCCGTGTATGTAACCGGCGGCAAAACCGCCGATGAAGATAAGGCGTTTAGCGCAAGGATAACGCACGCGCTCGTGAGCAGCGGGAAATACAATACGATAGAGCGCGCCGACGCTTTTTTGGATCAGGTCGCAAAGGAGATGGCAGCGGATATGGACGGCGCGGTTGACGATGGGCAAATTAGCCGGATCGGGCGGCAGGCCGGGGCGGGCTTTGTTTGCATAGGGGAGATATTAGAGGCGTTCGGCGCTAGTCAAATATCGGCTCGCATACTGAATGTTGAGAGCGTTGAAGTTATCGCTTCGGGGTTGGCATCGGGTTCGCTAAAAACAATTGCCGACTTTGCGGCGCTATCCGACCGCGTTGTGGAGCAGCTGCTCGGCGTACTTCGGAAAGCGGATTTGGCAGCCTCGGCGCAAGAACCCGATAGTTACCGCACTGTCAAGATAGGCGGCGTTACGTGGATGGCTGAGAATCTGAATATCGCGGCGGAAGGGAGCTGGTGCTACGGCAACGCGGCTTCCAACTGCGCGAAGTATGGCCGGCTCTACACTTGGGCCGCCGCGAAAACGGCGTGCCCTAACGGGTGGCATTTGCCGGATACAGCCGAATGGAAGAATTTGGTTGACGCGGCGGGGGGGAAGGAGGTAGCCGGCAAGAAACTTAAATCGGCTAACGGTTGGCATGGAGACGGCAACGGCACCGACGATTACGGGTTCACGGCTCTTCCCGGCGGTAGCTATTACTCTTTCGGCGTCTTCGGCGACGTGGGCACTTTCAGCCGTTGGTGGAGCGCTACTGGTTTGGGGGAGAGCTACGCGCACATTTGGTTTATTATGCACTACCACGACAGCGGCAATGCCGACGGCAATTGGGCGCTCCAGTACCTAAACGACGTAGGCGGCGGGTTGTCT
>JAIRUL010000150.1 GCA_031254445.1 Chitinispirillales bacterium | reverse complement strand
CCCTCGCGCCAAAGCGCCTTTCGCAACAAAACTTCGATAGACGTGCCGCTGCTTTTTATGCGCGCCATGGTTCTGCTGCGCTGCTCTATCGTTAAGCCGTCCATATCAAAGACATTATGCGAACCTTCGCGCAACCAAAAATGCCGGACGTTGGCTCGACCTTGTACACTACTACAAAAATAGTATAAATAACGCCATAAATCAATAGCTATCTATGTTAATATAATTACCGCATGGTCAAAAAAACCTAACAACACCACGCAGATCACACGCTACCAAATCCAAGGGACATCGTACTTGTGGATATCGTTATCCACGGTAATGATTGTTAAACCCTCTGCTAATGCTGTTGAAATGAGCATACGATCAAACGGGTCTCTGTGTAAAAAAGGTACATCGGCAAGCCTTTTCAAATGTTCGTCTTCAATCTGCAAAACATCAAAATTACCCATTTTTATGCAATTTAGAAGTTCGTTAAAAGTCAATTTTAGCTTCAATTTATCCAAATTCATTTTGATAGCTATTTCCCAAAGAGAAAACTTACAAATATAAATACCATTTTCTGAATTGTCAATTACGCTCCTTGCTTTCGGTGAAAGATGCGGAGAATCTTCCAAATACCAAATTACCGCATGTGCATCGAGCAAATACCTCATCACATATACTCCCGCATTTCCTCAAGCGGTGCATTGAAGTCGTCTGCCATCCAAATTTTTCCCTTTAGGCAACCGCGCAGAGCCAAGCGAGGCAGTTTCGCATCCGCGGCTTCCGACAACCGCTCGGAGACTATAACGGATACGTATTTTGAGACGGAGCAGTTCATCGAACGAGCGGCGGCGTTAAGCTTGTTTGCCACCGTATCGTCAATATACAGAGATATCTGCGTCATATACCGTAGTCCCTTCGCTATAAATATACCTATAGAATACAATTCCAGAATCAACTTCAATTCATGCCCCCCTCAAACCTCCTCAATCCCAAACAGCTCCTGATCCTTATCCACCGCTGCCCCGTCGTCGGCGATGATTTTTACTATTTTGCAGCGGCAGGGGGCTGATATTTCGTTGAATAGTTTCATGGCTTCCACTATGCAGACTTTCGCGCCTTTATCGACCACGTCGCCCTCCTTGACGAATGCGGGTTTGCCGGGGCCGGGGGCTAGGTAGAAGGTGCCCACTAGGGGGGCCTTTATGGTTTTGGCGTAGGCGGCGGGTTCGGGTTTCGGTTCCGCGGGCTGCGCGGGCGCGGCGGGTTGCGCGGCGGGGGGCGGGGGTAGCGACGGGTATGCTGATTGGGCGCTGACCGTGTCGAAACCTTGCCGCGGAGCTAGCGCGGGCTGGGCGGCGCTTGATTTTACGGATATTGTCGATTCGCCCTTGCGGAATACTATTTCCTCTATGACAAGGCCGTCTATTTTGCCGATCAGCTCGGCGGCAAGGCCGTCTATGGGGAGCGGCGGGATTGACGGCGGCTGTTGATGGACGTGGGTTGGCATAAGTGTTTGAGCCGGTGCCGGAGTGGGCTGCGGTTGTTTGTTGGCGTCCGCGCCGCCCCCCTGTTCGCCCTTGGCCTTTCTTATCTCCGCGTCGGCGGGGATTTCGGGGCGGCTGCCTTCGGGGAGCGCTTTCCATTTGAAGTACTCCAGCGCCGGTTCGGGGAGGAGCACGTAGGAGATGATGTCCTCTTCGGCGTTTATAAGCGTTGGGTCTATCCCGTCGGTCGCCTTGGGGAGCATCGGCTCTATCTTGTCGGCTGGGCGGTAAGTTATGGGCTTGCCGTCGCCGAGGATCTTCTTTATCATGGACTTCTCGATGGGCACGGGGGATCTGCCGTACATCCCTTTTACGTAGTCTTTGACCTCGTTGGGGATGATCTTGTACCGCTCGCCGGAGATGATGTTCATCACGGCCTGCGTGCCGACTATCTGGCTTGTGGGGGTAACAAGCGGGGGGTAGCCCAGCTCTTCGCGCACACGGCTCACCTCGTCTAGCACCTCAGGCAGTTTATCTAGGGCTTTTTGCATTTGCAGCTGCGAGCGGAAGTTTGAGATCATCCCGCCTGGGATTTGGTGGATGAGGATCCCTGGGTCTATCGGCATGACCGACTGCGGCGCGGCGCTGCGGCGCGGGGCTAGTTCGGCGAAGTATTTTGCCACTTTGTCAAGCGCGGCAACGTCTAGCCCGGCGGAGTAGTTTGTCTCCGAGAATATTGCTGCCATCGTCTCCACGGGCGGCTGGGACGAGGTTCCGGCCATGGACGATATGGCGCAGTCTATCGCGCCGGCGCCGGCGCGCACGCCCTCGACGTAGGCGGCGGTGCCCATGCCGCTTGACGCATGGCAGTGCAGCTGTATGGGGACGCCGAGCTCCTTAACGAGCGTAGACACGAGGCGCTCCGCCATTATCGGCGAGAGGATGCCGGCCATGTCCTTAATGCAGAGGGAATCGATGCCGAGAGATATCTGCTCTTTTGCGTACTGGAGGTATTTGTCCACCGTGTGGACGGGGGATATCGTGTAGGCCAGCGTCCCCTGCGCGTGCGCTCCGTGCTTTTTGACGGCCTTGATTGCCGCCTCCAAATTCCTCGTGTCGTTGAGCGCGTCGAAGACGCGGAATATGTCGATGCCGTTCTTGCAGGCGAGCGCGACGAACCTATCGACCACGTCGTCGGCGTAGTTCCGGTAGCCGACCAAGTTTTGCCCGCGCAGGAGCATTTGCAGCGGCGTGTTTTTGGCCTTCGACTTTATCAGGCGCAGGCGCTCCCAAGGGTTTTCCCGCAGAAACCGCAGGCAAACGTCGAACGTCGCGCCTCCCCACGCCTCGAGCGAGTAGTAGCCCACGTTGTCTACGACGTCGATGATGTCTAGTATATCGCTAGTGCGCATACGGGTCGCCCACAGCGACTGGTGCGCGTCGCGCAGGGTCGTGTCGGTTATGCGCAGCGGGATCCCGTGCAAGAGCTCCTCGGTTTTTAACTTCATGGTGTTGCCCATGGCTATGTCCTTTTTTAGATTACTTGGTGAATTTCCCCATCGCCGAGAATTTTTCGAATCTTCGCGCCGTAAGCTTCGCGGGCGAGAGGGGTATGAGTTTTTTTAGGTGCTTGAGGATCGCCGCGCGGACCGACTCGGCGGCGGCCTTGTGGTCGCTGTGCGCGCCGCCCGCCGGCTCCCTTACTATTTCGTCAATCACGCCAAGCGTTAGGAGCGACCTCGCGGTGATCTTGAGGCTCTCCGCAGCCTGCGCCGAATACGCCGCGTCGCGCCACAGGATGGACGCGCAGCCCTCGGGTGAAATCACCGAGTAGACGGCGTTCGAGAGCATGAGCACGATGTCCGCGACGCCTATGCCGAGCGCGCCGCCGCTGCCGCCCTCGCCGGTTACTATTGACACAATCGGAATTTCGAGTTTAGCCATCTCCGTCAGGTTTCTGGCGATGGCCTCGGCCTGCCCGCGCTGCTCCGCGTCGAGCCCGGGGTAGGCCCCGGTGGTGTCGATGAACGTTACCACCGGCACGTTGAACTTCTCGGCGAGGCGCATGAGGCGCATGGCCTTCCTGTAGCCCTCCGGCTTCGCCATCCCAAAGTTGCGCCTGACGTTTTCATCTACGTTCTTGCCCTTGCTGTGCCCGATGAGCATTACCTTTTGCGCGTCGAGCTTGGCGAACCCGCCGATTAGCGCGCGGTCGTCGCCGTAGCACCTATCGCCGTGCAGCTCCACGAAGTCTTTGAATATCAGGCTTATGTAATCGTAGAGCACGGGCCTTTTCGGGTGCCGCGCGACCTGCACCGTCTGCCACGGCGTGAGCGAGTCGTAAATCTCACGTTTACGCTCCTCGCACTTTTTCTCAAGCTCGGAGATCTGCGCGCCGAAGTCGCCCTTGCTCTCGGCCGCCGAGGCTTTTAGCTTTTCGATGGCCTTTTCGAGCTCGGCTACGGGTTTTTCAAATTCTAATTCGCGTTCCAATGTTTGTTTGCCCCTGAAAAGTCAAATGATTAAAATCAAATTCAACATTTTTTAAATCTTTTTCAGACGAAGCCTACGGCTTCATAACGTGTGGCGCAGAGCCGCCACACAAAGTCAAAGTCAAAATCAACGTCAACTCCAATATCTATATGTTTTCGCATCCCGAAGGGATGCGCCTCTCGGTAGAAACCGTACCCGCAAAAAATCCCCGCATCCCGAAGGGATGCGTCCCCAAAGGTATGGGTTGCCACCGCCTTTGACTTTGACCTTGACTTTGTGTGGCGGCTTTAGCCGCCACACGTTATGAAGCCGTAGGCTTCGTCTGAAAAAGATTTAAAAGAATTTGACTTTATTTACTTTCACCCATCCCTATTATCTATTATAATACGAAAGGATTTTATGCAATGTGTCCTTCATCTCCCGCCGATGCACAATCGCGTCTAGGAAACCGTGTTCCAGCACGAACTCGGCGGTCTGAAAATCATCGGGTAACTTTTGTTTGATGGTCTGCTCGATGACACGCCGGCCGGCGAAGCCTATTAGGGCGCCGGGTTCGGAGAGGTTTACGTCGCCTACCATCGCATAAGACGCCGAGACGCCGCCGGTGGTGGGGTCGGTCAGCACCGAGACGAAGGGGACGCGCTTTTCGTCGAGCCGCGCCACGCCGGCGCAGGTTTTGGCCATCTGCATTAGCGAGAGGATGCCCTCGTGCATCCGCGCCCCGCCGGAGGCCGAGAACACTATGTAGGGGATGCGGCGCTCGCAGGCGTAGTTCGCCCCCTGCAGGATCTTCTCACCCGTCCCAGAGCCGAGGCTGCCGCCTAAAAAGCGGAAGTCCATCACGCTAACGGCGACCTCTAGCCCGTTTATCTTGCCGGTGCCCGTCACCACCGACTCGTTTAGCTTGGTCTTGGCGCGCGCCTGCTCCGCCTTCTCGCGGTAGGGGCCCTTGCCGTCAACGAAGTGCAGCGGGTCGCAGGGGCGTATGGTCTCGAACATCTCCTTGAACGTCCCGCTGTCGAGCGTGATCCCGATGCGCTCGTAGGCGGTCAGCTTCCCGTGCCAGCCGCACTTGGGGCAGACGCTTAGGTTGTTCGTAAAGTCCTGCTTAAAAACGTGCGCAGAGCAGGCTTGGCAGCGCGTCCAAATTTCGTCCTGCAGGGGCTTTTTGCCCGCAGGTTCCTTCGTTTTCTTTGTGAACCACGGCATGGGGCATTCCTTAATTCAGCGCGCGGCGCACAGCGTTCAGCGCGCAGCGGTCGGCGTTCTAATGATTCGGTTTCGGCTTGTGCCGATTCAAGATACAAATATATATCGCGCCACCCGCCCCGTCACGGTATTTCGGAAATCAACCTAAGAAGGCCCCGCATCGAGTCGAACGCGGCCTCGCCCTCCGAGATCTCTTTTGGGCGCTTGTAGACGATCTCGGCGATTTCGTCATTGGTGCGGATCGCGCCGGTATCCGCAAGGCGGCAGGTGAAAAATAGGTCTAGGGTATGGTAGAGCACGTCTCCGTAAAGGTATGTATTGGGGATTGATTTGAAGTATTCTATGCTGCCCGCCTCGACGCCGACGCCCAGCTCCTCGGAGATCTCGCGCGCAAGCGCCTCTTCCGCCGACTCGCCGAAGTCCACGAAACCGCCGGGCAGGTCTAGGAGCCCCTTTTGCGGTTCGCGGTTGCGGCGGATGGCCATGAGCCGCCCGCCGGCGTCAAAAATCAGCGCCGCGACCGCCGCAGCCGTGTTCAGGTAGAGCCGAAACCCGCAGCCGGCGGCGCAAACGACCTTGCGCGAGCCCTCAAGCGCGGCGCGACCGCCGCAACGCGGGCAGTGTTTCAATACGTTTTCGTTTTTATCCACAGTATTAGCAATATACGTAAAATCCACGTATTTTGGCAATATCCACCAAAAATCCCGCAATCAGCCCCATAAAAAAAATGGGTTCTTTCCGGCGAAAGAACCCGTATGGCACTCCCTAGGGGAATCGAACCCCTGTTGCAAGGATGAAAACCTTGTGTCCTAACCACTAGACGAAGGGAGCAGGACGGTAATGTTCAATGTTAAATTTTGGCATTGACGCCTTGGATTAACGCTTATATCAACGCCAACTTACGCATTAAATATAATTGATTGAAACTAAAAAATCAATAGGCAGCGAAAAAATTATTTCCCCCCTTTCCGCACCTCCTCAATCACCAAATCGTTGTCCGGCGCCAGCTTCTGCGCCGATTCTAAGTGCTGCTTGTACAAGTCCATTTGCTTCCGCCCCTTGTACAGCTTCGCGAGCCCAAGCTCGGCAAGCGCGTACTGCGGGTCGGCCCTGAGCGCCCTCTTGTAGAAAGTCTCCGCCCATGTCGGCTTCGACACCTGCATATAGGTCTCGGCGCGCTCGTAGTATGCCGGCGCGTAGTCGGGTATCATGTCGGAGACTTCTTTGTAGACCTCCAGCGCCTCGTCGTACTCCTTGCGCGAGCGCAGTATTTTGGCGCGCAGCATCAGGGCGTCGGGGTTTTCCGGGTCTTTCGCCAAAAGCTCGTCGGCTATGCCCTCGGCCTCTTTCACCTTGCCCTGCGCTATGAGCGCCTCGCCGTATAGCTGCATGTAGCGGGGCTCTTTTTTCATCTTGACAAGCTCCTGTATCTCCTCCAGCGCTTTCTGGTGCTGGCCGGTCAGCGCGTAGACCTCGTATAGCTGGTAGCGGATGTCGGCGTCGTCCGGCTTTGCCGCCTTGGCCTTGACCAATATCTCCGCCGCCTCCTTGCTGCGCTTGGTGCGCATATAGCCGCGCGCTATGAGCGCCATGACGCTTGGGTCGTTCGGCGACATAGTGTTCGCTATCTCTAGGTGAACCATCGCGTTGCTGAAGTCGCCCTTTCTCATCAGGAGCGTGCCGATTCTCTTGTTCGCGTCCACGTGCTGCGGGTCGGTGCGCGAGTACTTTTGGTACGCGGCCAACTCGTCGGCGTCACGGTTCATGGTGCCGTAGACCTCGGCGATTTCGAGCCACAGCTTGGGGTTTTTGTCGGCGGCGGCGGTGGACTTTTGCAGGAGCGGCATGGCTTTTTGCTGCGTCTCTTTCTTCTGCGAATAGAGCAGGCCAAGGCGCAAGCTATTCCTTATATCGTTAGGGAACGCCTTTAGGTTCGCCTCGTAGATTTTTATCGCGGTGGGGGGGCTGTCCTTTTCTTGCAAAAACGCGGCCTTATACGAGGCCTCGCGGTCTTTCACGCCGGGCTGGTTTATGTACTCGGCATAGGCTAATGCGGCCTGCTTGGTTTTTCCGTCTTTCTCGTAGACCTCGCCAAGTAGCGCGAGCACCCGGTCGATGTTCGCGACGCGCGGCTTCCTGTTGCGCAACTCTTCAAGCGCGGCGAGCGCGTTTTTTGTATTGCCGGATTGCAGGCTCGCGTCGGCGTACATTAGGAGCGGCTCCGCTTCTTTCGACTGCGAGAGGGAGATGTACTTGGCGGCCTCGGCATACTTTTTCTGCTCGTAAAAAAGCCTGCCTAGGTTCGCCGCGATGACCCTATCCGTCGGGACTTTTTCTATATACTTCAGATAGCAGCGCAGCGCCTCCGAATCCTTCTTTTGCTTCGTGTAGAGGTCGCCGAGCTCCTTGTACTCCTGCGCGGCTTCGGCGTTCATCATCACCGCTTGCTCGTATGTGATAATCGCCGCGCGGACGTCGCCAGCGCCCGCTTGGCAGCTCGCAAGCGCCGTGAGCGCGTCGAAGTTCGACGGCTCTAGCCTTACGGCCTGCGCGTACATCCCCATCGCGTCGCTATACTGCTTGCGCCCTTGGTAAATCATGCCGAGCGTCGTGTAAGTGCCAACGTCGGCATCGCCGTTCTTGATGACGGCTGTCAGCGCGTCTATGACCTCGGACGTTTGCCCTTTAGCTATCACTATCTCGGCATAACGCTTGTGGAACCCCTTGATGTTGGGGTCGAGCTTTATCGCCGTCCGGTATGAATCTAAGGCTCCATCCAAATCCTTTATATTGTATAGATAGTCGCCCAAATCGCGATTGGCCTCCGCGTCGTCCGGCTTTAGCTTCAGGTACTCCCTGATGCTTGCCGCAGCCTCGGCGTTCTGCTTCTGAGCGGCGGCAATTGTCGCCAAACGCCTATACGGAATCGGGTTTTTGGGGTCAAGCGACGACGCCTCCCTATACATAGACGTTGCGGTCTTGAAATCGTTCTTAACCTCTGCGAACGCGGCAAGACGCAAGCGCGACTCGATGTCCTTGCGATCAAGCGAGACAATCTGCTTGTCGACATCGGCGAGCTTCGTAGGTTCGTTATTCCTGTAGTAGCAAGCGGCAAGCAGCTTTAGGTACTCAAGGTTGTTCGGCTCCCTCTTGCTCAAAAACTCCGCCTGTTCCTGCGCGGCCTTGTAATTCTTGTCGTTTATGAGGATCCGCGCCATCACCGCGCGCGCGTCCATCACGTTGGGGTCGAGCGCCGCCGCGTTCTTCGCCGCGTCTAAGGCCTTGGGGAAGCTGCCCGCGCCAAACGAGGCGACCGCTACGCCTTCGAGCGCCGCCGCGCTCCTTTTAATCCCGTTGCTCTTCTCGAACATCGTGAGCGCGTCGTTCCACTTCTTGGCCTTGATGTTGTAGTTGCCGAGCGCGATAAAGACATTCGGGTCGTTGGGGCTTACGGACATCATCAGCTCGTAGGTCTTTTTCGCCCTCTCGCTCTGACCGCTCTTCTCGTAAAGCTCCGCTAAACGGGCGTAGGCCTCAACGTTGCGCGAGTTGACCGATATCGCCTTCTCAAGGCTCGATATCGCCTTGGCGTTGTCCTTAGCGTCGACGTAGGCGTCGGCTAAGAGGAAGTAAATATCGTTTACAATAGCCCCCTTGGCGTCGGCGGCCACGATAAACTGCAAGTGCGTAAGCGCGGCGGAGGCTGACTTGCCCTTAATCTGCGACCGCGCCACATAAGCGCGCGCGAGCAGCGCCTCTTTCCCTTTGTCGTTCCCAAACGACGACACCGCCGACGTGTAAGCTTCAAGCGCGCCCGCCGCGTCGTTCGTCTTCTCCTTGGA
>JAIRUL010000107.1 GCA_031254445.1 Chitinispirillales bacterium | reverse complement strand
GCACGCCGATGAACGCCATCGCGGGGATGGCGGAGCTGATACTGCGCGAGCACCCTACGGGGCTCGTCCGCGAACACGCGCTAAGCATCAGGCAGGCGAGCGGGAATCTGATGGCCATCATCAACGACATATTAGACTTCTCGAAGATAGAGTCGGGCAAGCTGGAAGTCGTGGAGTCGGATTACCAGTTCGCCTCGCTCATAAACGACGTGATAAGCATAATCCGCACGCGCGTGATAGACAAGCAGATCTTCTTCATCACGAACATCGACAGCGACATTCCGGGGCGGCTAATCGGAGACGAGATACGCATCCGGCAGATACTGCTCAACCTTTTAAGCAACGCGTTCAAGTACTGCGAGCGGGGGTTCATCGCCATACACGTGAGCTGCGAGAACGTCACGGAGAGCGGGGCGGTGATGGTCTTCGACATATCCGACAGCGGCGCCGGGATAAAGCCGGAGGATCACGGAAAGCTCTTCAGCGACTTCGTGCAGATAGACAAGGCGGCGCACAAGGACGTGGAGGGGACGGGGCTAGGGCTTGTCATCACGAAGAGCCTCTGCGAGGCGATGGGCGGAAAAATAAGCGTCTACAGCTCCTACGGCAAGGGGAGCACGTTTACGGCGAGCATCCCGCAAAAATTCCGCTCCTACGAGAAGTTCGCGCGGGTCAACGAACCCGTCGGCAAAAATGTCCTCATCTACGAGACGCGGCTTGCCTACTCAAGCTCTATAATATGTTCGATAGACAATTTGGGCATAGACTGCACGCTTGTCTCCAACCAGTCGAAGTTTTTGGAGGAGCTGAACAAAAAGAAGTACTCGCACATATTCGTGGCCTCGTTCC
Organism: Chitinispirillales bacterium; assembly: GCA_031254445.1. GTDB lineage: Bacteria > Fibrobacterota > Chitinivibrionia > Chitinivibrionales > Chitinispirillaceae > GUT77. The sequence continues at coordinate 7,183 of JAIRUL010000107.1, read as the reverse complement.
TCTTCGAGAGCACGGAGAAGATAGTCAAGAATCTCAAGGTAGACATTATCCTGGTGCTTTTGGCGGAGTACGGGGAGATGGTGGTGAATACGGGCACCGTGAAGACGCTTGAGATGCCGGTGCACTCTATCTCCATAGCGAACCTTTTAAACGGCACGCAGGAGTCCTCCTACGCCGAGAGCCCATTAGGCGGCGTGCGCTTCATCGCGCCGTCGGCGCACATCCTTATTGTAGACGACCTGATAACGAACCTTCGCGTGGCGGAGGGGCTTATGCTGCCCTACCGGATGCGCATAGACGTCTGCCAGAGCGGGGCGGAGGCGATAGAGCTCGTGAAGAGCAACGTCTACGACGCGGTCTTCATGGATCACATGATGCCGGAGATGGACGGCATGGAGGCGACGCTGAAAATTCGGGAGGCGGAGGGCGACTACTACAAGAACCTGCCCATCGTGGCGCTGACGGCGAACGCGATAGCCGGCGTGAAAGAGATGTTTTTGCAAAACGGCTTCTCCGACTTTTTGGCGAAGCCGATAGAGATGGTGAAACTGAACGCGGTATTAGAAGCGTGGCTCCCGAAGGGCAAGCTGGAGCCCTACGTGGCCCCCGAGAAGGACGCCTACGCGCCGGCGTTCGAGATAGGCGGGATAGACGTGCGTACCGGCGTCTACATGACCGGCGGCAGCGAGCAAAACTACATGCGGGCGCTCTCCGCTTTCTACCGGGACGGCACGGAGAAACTGGCGCAGATAGCCGAGTGTTTCCAGAAAGGCGACACGAAATCCTACGCCGCCTGCGCGCACGCCGTCAAGGGCGCATCCGCCAGCATCGGCGCGACAAAGCTGTCGAGCTTCGCCAAGGCGCTGGAGCTCGCGGCCAAAAACGAGAACGTAGATTACGTCAAGCGCAACAACGCCCTCTTCTTAGACGAGCTAAAGACGCTCTTAGACAACATCAGCTACGTGATAACCTCCACCGGCAAGAGCGCCGGCGGCCCCGCCGCGGACAAGGAACTGGTAAAGGCGCTCATCGCCAAACTTAGAAACGCCCTAGTAGACTTCGACATAGAGACCGCCGACATAACGCTGACCACCCTCCTAAGCGAGGAGTTAGACGCCGCAACCGGCGAAGCGCTCGAGCGGGCGGCGAACAAGGTCTTGATCTGCGAATACGACCAGGCGCTGGAGATTGTGGAGGGGATGCCGAAAGATTTTTAAGATTTTCATTTTGATTTTCATTTTGACTTTAATGGCTTCACTAGAAAGGATCACTCATGGAAGACTTCATCAAGAACAACATCGAGGAATTTGAGCGCGATGGGAAACCATTTGTGTTTTTCAACATTGCCGGGCTTACCGACAATGACCAATTTGAGAAATTCGCTAACGCCTCTATGGAGTTCATCACGAAGTACCCGCCCAAGTCGGTCTACGTGATAACGAGCCACATGACCTTCTTCGACACGCGCACGAAAGAGATATGCTCGAAGTGGATCGTTTTCAACAAGCCCTACGTGATAGCCTCGGCGCTCGTCGACATAAACGGGCTAACGCGGATGGTGGCGAAAAGCATCTACAAACAGGCGGAGAGGGGGCTAGCGCCGCCTTTCCCAACTCTGGAGGGAGCGGTAGAGTGGCTTTTAGAACAAAAGCCGGAGACGTTAGCCTGAGGCCATAGGCCGAAGGCTTTAAAAGTCAAATTCTTTAAAATCTTTTTCAGACGAAGCCTACGGCTTCATAACGTGTGGCGGCTAAAGCCGCCACACAAAGTCAAAATCAAAGTCAAAGTCCGGTATCCAGCCGCCTTTGACCCGCCGCGCCCCGTAGGGGCGCATGTTTTCAAACAGCGCCCCCCCGCTTCTTTTTTTGGGGGGGCATTGAAAGGGGGGCTATAATATCGGGGCGTTACGGGGCAGAGCCCCGTCCCCAAAAGAATTTAAAGATTTTGATTTTAAAGATTTTGATTTAAAATCAACGTCAACAGCAACGTCAACGTCAACGTCAACGGCTACTTTTATTACTAGTCAATTCCTATAAAAATACTGTGTTGAAATTACGGCATCAACAATCCTATGATAATAATTGCCAGTACATAGACGTATAATCTATGGCAGCATACAGTGTTACTGCCTTTGGGTACTAAAAATACTATAGAAAACTGTTTACTTTTATCTAAATTGCCATTGAAACTATCAGAAAGGAGTGTCAAAATGACAATTTCGTCGAGAGGTAGGTACGCGCTTAGAATGATGATCGACATTGCTGAGCATTGCGGCGTTGGCTTTGTGCCGATTAAGGACGTGTCGCGGCGGCAGGCGGTCTCGGTCAAATACTTGGAGCAGATCGTCTCGCAGCTGACTAAGGCCGGGCTTCTGCGTAGCGGGCGGGGCTCGCAGGGCGGGTACACACTGGTCAAAACGCCGAGGGAGTACACGGTAGGCGAAATCTTACGCGTGGCGGAGGGGACGCTCGCGCCCGTGGCCTGTCTCGCCGACCCCGACTTCGGCTGCAATAGGGTGGACTTCTGCCCGACCATAGCGTTTTGGAGGGGATTGCACGACGCAATTGACAAATACGTCGATTCCGCCACGTTGCAGAGCCTGATCAAGAACAAGCCGGGGGGTAAAAAAGGAAAATAGGGGGAATGGGGGAATGCCGGAGGGGGCGGACACGAACAGCGCGATCGGTTCTGCGCGAGGCCGCGCCCGCCCTTTTTTTAATATGCAATGAACGTCAAAAGATGGGGATGCGTTCATTGTTCATTGCCTTTCACAAAGCATACCCGATCCTCCCTCGGATAAAACTTCCAGCCGCCGGGCAGCAGGTGTTCTCCCGATGCCAGCCGTTCGGCGCCCATTACACGCTCTATGTGGAGACGGGTAGGCTGGATGCCGTGGCTGCCAAACAGGAGCAATAGCGCGTCCCTAGCGGCGGGGTCGGACAAACCCGCTTTCTCTATGTGGAATATCCCGGAACTAACCCTTAGCGCGTACTTGCCGATCCACGCGCCCGCGCGCTCCTCTACGGCGGCCCAGGCTAGCGCGGCGCTCTCGGCGCAGGCGGCTATGTTGCGTACGGCGGCGGGATCGAGCTCTAAGAGCCTCGGGATGACCTCGGAGCGGATGAAATTGCGGCGAAAGCGCTTGTCGGCGTTTGACGAATCGGTGCGGTAGGCGTACCCGTTTTCGCCGAGCCACTCCTCTATTTGGCGCCGCTCTACGCCGATAAACGGCCTTATCACGCCGTCCCCGCGAACCGGCAGCACCCCGCGCAGGCCGCGAACGCCGGCGCCGCGCGCCATGCGCATAAGCAGCGTCTCGGCTTGATCGCTCGCCGTGTGGGCCGTGGCGATGTAACCGAAACCGCGCCCGGATTTTACCCTATGGAAAAACTTATACCGCTCGTCCCTTGCCCAAGATTCCAAGTTCTCCGATAATTCCGCCCCCGCCGCGTCCAGCCTGACGCAAAAAAACTCTGCCCCTAGCTCCCCCGCTACGCCGCGCGCAAACGCCTCGTCCCCGTCCGACTCCGCGCCGCGCAACCCGTGGTTCACGTGCGCCACCGCTAATTCGCCTATCCCGAGATTATCGCTGTAGAGATGCAAAATGCGGGCTAACGCCACAGAATCCGCGCCGCCGCTGACGCCGGCCAATACGGAAACCCGCGCGGAGGGGGACGCGCCTATCGATTTGAAAAAACCGGTTAGTTCTTCAAGAATTGTGGACATGGCGCGGCAAGGGAAATAGCAGCGGAGGGAATTGAACCCCCGACACGTGGATTATGATTCCACTGCTCTAACCGACTGAGCTACGCTGCCGAAATCTATATATAATATACGTTACGGGAGGGGGCGGTGTCAATAGGTAAGTTTTATTTTTTATCGACACCGCCCCAGCCGCCTCTACGCATTCAACCGCTCCCTCTCCCCATGCGCCTCGCCAAGCAGCACGCGCTTCAGGAGCCCGGTGATTCCGTGGGATATGCCGTCTACTATGCTGTAGAAGACGGGCACCACGAAGAGCGTTAGGAATGTGGACGACGTGAGCCCGAACGCCACCACCGTGCCCAAGGGGCTCTGCATCTCCGAACCCTGGCCCGTCGCGAGCGCCATCGGCAGGATGCCGATGATTGTCGTTATCGAGGTTATGAGTATGGGGCGCAGGCGGACGCTTGGCGCCTTTATGAGGGCGTCGCGCATGGAGCAGCCCTCGGCGCGGAGCTGGTTTATGAACGTTATCATCACGATGCCGTTGTTGATCACTATCCCCACAAGTATTATTATGCCGATAAACGCGACCACCGAGAGCGGGTGGCCCATCACTAGGAGGCCTATCGCCACGCCGATGAACGCGAGCGGCACGGTGAGCAGGATGATTATCGGCTGCGAGAAGCTCTCGAACTGCGCGGCCATTATCATGTACATCAGCACAACGGCTATGAGCAGCGCCAGCACTAGGTCTTTGAACGTGTCCTGCATGTCCTCGAAGGAGCCGCCGTACTCTATGAAGTAGCCGTTGGGGAGGGATGCCTCCATGTCGCTCAGCGCGGCCTGCACCTTGGCCATTTCGCCTTGGATGTCGCGGCTGTCGGTCTTGGCGGCGACCGAGACGCAGCGGACGCGGTTCTCGCGGTAAATGGAGATGGGGCCGCGCTCGTACTGGATGTCGCCGAGGTTGACGACCTGCGTGACCACGCCGGCGCGGGAGATAACGGGGATGCCGGTTACCTTGTCGCGCGTGGAGCGGTCGCTTTCGTCAAGCCTAATGCGCACGTCGTACTCCTCGCCGGCCTCGCGGTAGCGCGTAACGACCTGCCCTAGGTTCGCGTATTTTATGCCGTTGCCGATTTCTGCCATGGTCAGCCCCATCATAGAGGTCTTGTCGCGGTCGGGGATGATGCGCAGCTCCGGCTTGCCCTCGCGCATGGAGACTATCACGTCGTTTAGCCCCTCCATCTTGTCCATCATCGCCTTGGCGCTGTCGGCGTAGGCCTTGAGGACATCTAAGTCGTTGCCGAAGAATTTGAGCTCGATGGGGTTCGAGTTGGCGCCCATCATGCCGCCGGAGGAAAAATCTACCACCACGTCGTACAGCTCCGGGATGGCGCGGCGGAACTCGTCGGTCACTTGCTTTGTGGAGCGCGCGCGCTCCTTAAACGGCTTGAGCTTGTAGAAGATGGTGGCCTCGTTGACATCCGCGTCCATGCCGCCCGCCCCCTCCTCGCTTAAGCGCCCGATTAGGGAGACGACGCTCATTGCCTCCGGCACGGAGAGTATACGCTCCTCTATCGTGGTTATAAGGCGGTTGGTCTCCTCAAGGTTCGTGCCTACCGGCATCTTGATCTTGACCGTGCCCATGCCGTTGTCCGACTCGGCCATGAACTCGCCTCCGACCTTGCTCATTGCGAAAATTGAGAGCGCGAAGATTACAAGCGTGCAGAAGATGACGATAAACCGGTGGCACAGAACCCACCCCAGCGCCTTCTCGTAGCTATGCTGAAACGCCAGAAACAGCCGCCCCCCGTGCGCCTCCTTGGCAAATGTGTCGTCAGCGACAGCAGGCACGGAAACGGGATGGGCAGTATTGACGCCTGCGCTGCTATTAGCATTGACACCCGCGCCGCCCTTAGCGCCCTTCCTCTTCTTAAAGAAAACAGACGCAAGCATCGGCACAATAGTAAGCGCCACTAATAGCGACGCCGCAAGCCCCGCGCAAACCGTAAGCGCCAAAGGCTGCGCGATCTTCCCCGCGAACCCGCCCGCGAGCGCGAGCGGTACGAACACCGCTATGGTCGTGAGCGTAGAAGCGGTAATAGCCAGCCCCACCTCGGTAGTCCCGTCGATGGAGGCGTCCTTCCTGTGCTTCCCCCCCTCAAGGTGCCGATAGATATTTTCGATAACCACTACCGCATTGTCAATCAGAAGCCCCACGGCGAGCGCGAACCCCCCGATGGTTATCACGTTGAGCGTGTACCCCAGCGCGTGCATCCCGATGAACGTGGTGATGATGGAGGTCGGTATCGCGAGCGCGATTGTGAACGTGGGCCGCCAGTTGCGCAAAAAGAACCACAGTATGACGACTGCGATAATCGCGCCGAGCACCGCCGACTTCGCGGTGTTGGTCGTTACGCGCTCCACCATCTCGCCCTGGTCTAGTATAGGAACGAATTTGATGTTGGCCGGCATGGAGGGGAGCAGCTCCGTGATGAGCCCTTTGACCTCGTTGACCGTGGAGAGCGTGTTCGAACCGCTCTGCTTGGTCACCATGAAGACAACGCCGTCGTTCCCGTTCATGCGCACATAGTTGCGCTTCTCCTTGTACGTGTCCTCAACCCGCGCGACGTCGCCGATGCGTATGGGCGAGCCGTTTACGGTTGTGATGATGGTGTTCGCTATTGTGTTAATGTCGCCGAACTCGCCCATCGTGCGGACAAGGTACTCCTGGTGCCCCGCCGTTACGTGCCCGCTCGACACGTTCACGTTGGCCGCCATGAGCACGCCCATCACCGCGTCGGGCCCGATGCCGTATAGGTCTAGGCGCATCTTGTTTAGGAAGACGTTTATCTCGCGCACCGGCCCGCCGAATACCGCCATAGAGGCCACGCCCTCAAGCCTTTCTATGCGCGGGGCGATGACGTCCTCCAAATACTTTTGCAGCTCCGTCGGGTTGTTCATGCCCGTAACGCCGTAGAGCAATACCGGCATCTGCGACAAGTCGAACTTGACCACCATCGGATCGATAATGCCGGTCGGCAAATAGTTTTTTATGCGGCTGATGCTCTCGCGTATGTCCTGCCCTGCGGCATCGAGGTTTGTCCCCCAAACAAAGCTGACGTTGACGGTAGACAAACCCTCCGCAGACGTGGAGGTCAGCTTATCTATACCCTTGATACTTGCCACTGCGCTCTCGATAGGCCGCGTGATGAGCTGCTCGATGTCCTCCGCCGCCGCCCCGGGATAAGCCGTGGCCACGGTGAGGTTAGGGAACTCAAGGTCGGGCATCATGTCGAGCCCGAGGTTGGTAAACGATATGACGCCGAAGAGGATCAGGATCAGGATGAGCATCGTGACCGTGACGCGGCGGGTAACGGACAGCTTGGGCAAGTTCATGGTTTTTTATCTCCGTTAATAATAGTTTTCAATCAATTACCTCTTTATCTCCATCACCCGAATATTAGTCCCGTCC
>JAIRUL010000090.1 GCA_031254445.1 Chitinispirillales bacterium | reverse complement strand
AAACATCCCTCGGCATCTCGCCGCTCCGCGGCATTGAGTAGACCTCTTTGTAGTCGGGGAGGCAGACCTCTATCGTGCAAAACTCGGCGTTCGCCTTTACGTTCACCTCCTCGAGCATTATCCTCATCACCTCCGATATCTCCAAGGTGAGCATGAGCTTGCGCGTGAAGTGGTAGAGCGAGTTTAGGTCGTCTACGTGGCCTTTGACGGCGTCGTCTACGAGGTCGGAGCGCTTCATCAACTGGAGGCTCTTCAGGTGGAACGCGCGCGAGGCGAGCATCTTCTCAGCGCGGCCGCGCAGCTCGGCGACGGAGAATGGCTTTAGCATATACGATCCCACGCCGTTGTTGATGGCCGCGGTGGCGGTGTCCACGGAGGCGTTGCCGGTAACCATCAGCACCTCGGTGAAGTCGTCGCGGCTCTTGGCGTAGGCCAGCACCTCTAAGCCGGTAGCGTCGGGGAGGACGAGGTCGGTGACGACTAAGTCGAAGCTGTTCCCGCCGATTAGCTCAATAGCCTCGGCGCCGCTGAGCGTGGAGGTGACCTTGTAGCGCGTCTCAAGCGCCGCGGTCAGGAAGTCGCAGATGGTCGGGTCGTCGTCGACGACGAGCACTGTGTAATCGGAGGAAGTGTTTAACGTTTCCATACGCTACCGGTCTCCGTTTCAAGAATGGCTATAGATTCCAAAATTACGCTTATTCTATAATATAAAATATGGCGGGCGGAAAATGGGAAATGGGAAATGGTTACGTAAAATTTGACTTCTTGGTGATATTTAGCTATTTTTATATGATGGGACGCCGGACGGCTCCCCGGCGCGCCTTGGGCAGTTTACGGGTTGACGGTCGGCGGGCTTATTTTTAACAGGGCGCGATGCGCTAATTTGGAAAGGGTGTCAATGCGTAACAATAAACCGCTTCTCTGCCTCGCGGCGGTTATATGCGGGCTCTTCTTGTTTTGCTCGCGCTCCGACGTTATCACCGGCGCGGGGAGCAGCGTGGTTTCCGACATAGACCCGGCCCTTACGGATTTGGGGCGGGGGTTTGTGCAGATAAACCTTAGGGCGAACGCGGTAGATTCGGCGTTCAGCCTGCCTAAGGGCGTTAGCCCCCTCTTCAGCACGCAGGCGTCGGGGAGCCTGCTTTTCGGCGTTAACGGCGACGGCGACACGGTCGCCGCCCATATCCAATACGGGGTGAGGCCTTTCGAGGCGGAGGGCGCGAGCGCGCTCTACTCTAAAGGCGCGCCATCCGACTCGCTCATAGGGGCATACATCTATTTTTTGGCGAACGATACCCTCTCCGAAACATCGGAGGCAGCGCTCTTCCCAAGCGATACCCTCCCCGGGCTTACCCCCGTGAATAGGGCGGACAAACAACAAAGCTGCGAGGATGGCGGCGAGGGCGGCTGCGACGGCGCGACCGACAATAGGGTCGGCGGCAAAAGCTTTGCGCTCGGCAGCGCGCTTGATTCGATACGGCTCCCCGACAGCATCGCCAGGCGCATCTTCGGCGTCCGCATCTCGAAGGACACAAGCGAACTCGCCGCCTTTGCTTTCAGCGTCGTAGACTATCACGGCGCGATGCGCAAGGCGCATCGGCCATACGTTATCGTCCACGTCATAAAAAGTGAGAACGGCAGCGAAGTGCCGGTACGGGACTCGATACCCGGCGGGTTTGCGCGCTTCACCGTTTTTGAGAACTCAGCGATGGCCGAAGCGCGGTCGATTATGCCCTATTCCTCCCAGCTTACGAAGCGCACGGCGGTGTTTCGGGTAAAGCTAATAGGCCCCCTTTCGACCATTAGCGGCGGCGAACCCGTTTCGTACGCCGGACTCTTAGACTCCCTTGCGTCTTTTGGGCTATCGAGCAAAAACAGCGAGCTTCTAAACGCCGTGGCCGCCGTCAAGCATATACCCGCCGATTCGGAGGAAAGCGGAAGCGCCCCAGCTCAAGACGGCGAGACAGCCGTGCTCTCCGGCCTAATCGGCAACTACAAGGCGCTCTTCTTAGACACGCTCTTGACGGACGAAATTATTTTAGGCTTAGACTCGTCCGCGTTAGCGGGCAAGCGCCTTCTATACAACGAGTTTGCGGCAACCTCATCCACCGCGCCCACAACGCCCTACAATACGCACTCGTTCAAGGGGGCTCTCAGGAGCGCCATGGATAAATATTCTAACGGCACGGCAACCAGCCCATACATATATATCTATCTGCGCCCTGTCGCGGAGAATAGCGCTATTTTGTGGGATAGGCCGCCAAAAATCGAAACCGTATTCACACCTTCACGTTCACAATAGGGAAGCCATATAAAAAAATGAAAAAAGCGGTCTTTACAATAGCGTCTTTCTGCGCGGCGTTGAGCATAAACGCTCAATCGCCGCTTGGGTTAAGCTATCCTTTGGGCGTGCCCGACATAGCCGTCACCGGCGCGGCGGCGGCTATGGGGGGAGGCGGCACGGCGCTCGCCGAAGAGTATCTCGGCACGAGCCTAAACCCTGCGAACGCGGCCATAGGCGAGCGCTCGGCCTTCTCCGCCTTAGTCTCTTTCGACGCAACAGGGATATCCGACAACGGCAAGTCGAGCATGGTGTCGGGATACATGCCCAAACTCCTATCCCTAATCATTCCCATAGGGAAAGCGGGCAATATCGGCTTCTCCATGCAGCAGCGCTACGACGCCAACCTCAACTTCTATACAAGGGAAGCGCGCAAAATAGACTCGATAACCACCAGCACATCCACCATAGAACTCCACCGCAACGGCGGCCTGACGGCGTGGCAGGCCGGGTGGGCGTACCGCTTCGCAAACGGAATAGGCGTCGGCCTTCAATATGAACGCTTCTACTTCAAGCGCGACACGCGCGAAGTGTTTGAATCGGTATTCACTTATGAGTTAGCGAGCGGCGCGAACCCGTATCGGGCAAGCACAACCGAAAACGCAACGGCAAACATAGCAAGCGACGGCGTCCGCTTCGGGATGCAGGTGCCGGTTCACGAAAAGGTCACGCTCGGATTCGCCGGAGAATACATCCTGCCAGGGACAAACAACGGTTCGGCAACGCGCGAATACCGGCGCTCCGATACCTCGGCGGCTTTATCGGACACATCGTATAGCTTCTCCGCCGACCTGCCGCCTTACATGAACATCGGCGCGGCCTACAAGTTAGACGATCACTGGCTCTTTACCGCCGACGCCTACACCACGCTGTGGGAATATTACGAAAACGACTTAGAGCCAACGCTAGCCGAAGCCGACAGGTGTTTCGGCATATCGGTCGGCGCGCGCTTCATACCGGCGGCAAACGTACTAAGCTCAAAATACTGGGAGAAAATCCACTATAGCGCGGGCGCGCGCTACGCCACGCTGCCAAACAATAAAGCGTATGACAGGGCGAGCGAGTACGCGCTCACGCTTGGCGCCGGACTGCCGATACCAAACGACGGCGGAATGGTCGACATCGTCTTCAGTTTCGGCAAACGCTCCGACCCGCGATACGATGGCTACGGGGAAAACATCGTAAAGATTCAGCTAGGGTTAAACGGTGGCCGCGACTGGTTCCAGAAAGACGCGTCAAAGAACTATTGACCGTCGCATTTTACGATTTTTCAATAACGGATTTGCGTGATGTCAATTTCACATAAAAACAACCGCGCGCTCAAACGGGTTCTGCAAAATTCGATACGCGGCGCGGCGCATTCTGAAACGGCAAAGCAAGCGAGTAAGCCGGCAAACGAGCCGGCCTATTCGCTCTGCGCCGATATTCCCGAAAGCTATAACGATGCCTACGTGCGCGCAATACCGAAAGACCCGCAAAACAGCTTCGTTTACTGGGAAATGCCAAAGGAGCAGGCAAACGGGCGCGCCTTGGGGGGCAAAGGAGCGGCGCACGTCGGGAACGGCGACGCGCATAAGATACGGGAAGAACTAGAGCGGCAGGGCGCGAATAACGGGGGTAATGGGAGCGGCGGAAATAATGTGAATAACGGGAATAACAATCAGCGGTGCCAATGGCAAGATCACACTCGTCAATACTTGCGAAATGATAATTATCATGCCTGTTGGCAAGATAATGCCCATCAACAGCACCATTGGCACGGCAACCGCCATCACCGGCAGTGGAATGACAACAACTATCATGAATACTGTCAAGACAACAACGCTCATCACGTGTATGGTTGCGGTGAACACCAACATAATTGCCATGACGATAACCGCAGTAGCCATCGGCATGATAACCATTGCCATATACTGTGGAATGATAACAGCTACCATGAGCGCTGCTTGGACAACTATTCGCACGATGACAATTGCCGCCTGTACAGTCACGCCCACGGCGGCGCAAACTCTGCGTTCTACGCAATGCTTGATAGCTTGATTGCGCAATGCAACCGTTACCTACTAGAATGCCGCCAAGGCGCAAGCGGGTTGCATCTACATATCCCAAGCTCCGGTGAATTTTACAACGGCGCTAACAGCATCATCCCCTATAGCGCGCCGTCATTCAGCTCCGGCATCTTTTACAACGCCGGCGCAAAGAATATCAATGCCGAGAAGTACCCATGATCGGCGTGAACGACCCAGCGCGGGGCTTCCCTCCCCCCCCGCCGCCGAGGGGCTACTTGTGCCTTGTCCTGCACGCCCACCTACCCTTTGTACGCCATCCGGAAACCAATTATATGATGGAGGAGAATTGGCTCTACGAGGCCGTCACCGAGACCTACATCCCGCTGCTCGCCTACTTCGACAACTTGGCGAACGACGCTATACCTTTCAGGATGACGATGGCGATCACGCCGCCGCTCTGCGCGATGCTTAGCGACGAGCTTTTGCGGGAACGTTACGCTAATCATATAAACAAACTGATAGACCTTGCCGGAAAGGAGGTTCGGCGCACACGGTACGACAAGGCAATGAACCGCTCCGCGCGCATGTACCTTGAGCGATTCTCGCTCTGTCAATACATCTTTGAAGAAAAGTACGGGCGCGACATTGTCTCCGGATTCAAAAAATTGCAAGACGCTGGGTTTCTTGAGATAATAACCTGCGCGGCCACGCACGGATATTTGCCGAATATGCAATCCAACGCCAACGCTGTGCGCGCGCAAATAGAGATCGCCGTCCAGTCTTACAACAACTTCTTCGGTCGGCGCCCGCGCGGCATTTGGCTCCCCGAATGCGGCTACTACCGCGGGTTAGAGAGGTTTATAGGCGACAGCGGCATACGCTATCTCTTCACTGAAACGCACGGGCTCTTAAACGCCGACCCGCCGCCGCACAGCGGCGTGTACGCGCCCGTGAGGTGCAAAGAGGCGCCCGTCGCCGCGTTCGCCCGCGACGCGGAGTGCTCGCGCTCCGTTTGGAGCGCCGACGAGGGCTATCCCGGCGACCCGCACTACCGAGAGTTCCATAAAGACATAGGCTACGACTTAGAGATGCCCTATATCGCCCCGTACATCGACCCCGCCGGCATTCGCGTCCACACGGGCATAAAGTATCACCGCGTAACAAACAAACACGACCCAAACAAGCAGCTTTACGAGAGGGAAAACGCGCTGCGCCGCGCCTCCGTGCACGCTTCGGATTTCATAAACAAGCGCGCCGAACAGATAAACCGCATCGCCGACGCCATAAACCGCCCGCCCATCGTCGTCGCCCCCTACGACGCCGAGCTATTCGGGCACTGGTGGTTCGAGGGGCCGGAGTGGCTGAATTTCCTAATCCGAAAGTGCGCGTTAGAACAGGGGGCGTTTAGGCTAATAACGCCGTCGGAGTACTTAGACATGCACCCCGAAAACCATACTTGCGCGCCGGCTTTTTCGAGCTGGGGCGACGGCGGGTACTCGCAGGTGTGGCTCGACGAAGCAAACGAGTGGATTTACCCGCACCTGCATAGGCTCGAGGACAGGATGGTCGAGTGCGCGCGCGAGTTTTGCAACACCGGCAGCGGGCTTGGCCGGCGAACGCTGAACCAAATGGCGCGCGAACTGCTTCTAGCGCAATCAAGCGACTGGGCTTTCATAATGAAGACCGGAACGACGGTAGAGTACGCGACGCGCAGAGTGAAAGAGCATATCGCCAGCTTCCTAAAACTATACGAACAGCTCAAGGCGCGCGAGGTTGACGAAGACTTTGTCGCGCTTTTGGAGTCGCACAACAATATTTTCCCAGATATTGATTTCAGGGTTTATTGTTGAATGTGAACGGGACGAAAATCAAAATCTTTAACGCCAAAAGATTGAAGCCTTTAAATTCAAAGTCTTTAATAAATAGGAGATTATTATGAATAACGGCAATAACCAGTCAGCCCGCAATCCCGCAAACGACGAGGAACAAGGCGGTTCCGCTCTTTCCCGTTTTTCGCGCGACCTGACCGAGGCGGCGCGGCATGGGAAACTCGACCCGGTCATCGGCCGGGACGACGAGATCCGGCGGATGATTCGGATTCTATCGCGCCGCACGAAGAACAACCCGGTGCTTATCGGCGACCCGGGCGTCGGCAAGACCGCCATAGCCGAGGGGCTCGCGCTGCGCATCGTTAAGGGCGACGTGCCGGAGGGGTTGAAGCGCAAGTCGGTCGTATCGCTCGACATGGGGTCGCTCGTCGCGGGGGCGAAGTTTAGGGGAGAATTCGAGGAACGGCTCAAAGCGGTGTTTAAGGAGGTCGTCGAGAGCGGGGACATCATTCTATTTATCGACGAACTGCACACCGTCGTCGGGGCCGGCTCGGCGGAGGGGGCGATGGACGCAGGAAACATGCTCAAGCCGATGCTTGCGCGGGGGGAACTTCACACCATCGGGGCGACCACTCTTGACGAATACCGCAAATATATAGAAAAGGATAAGGCTCTAGAGCGCCGCTTTCAAACGGTGCTTATCAACCAGCCCTCCGTTGAAGACACGGTATCTATACTTCGCGGCCTGCGCGAGCGGTACGAGCTGCACCACGGGGTGAAGATCAAAGACAGCGCGCTTGTCGCCGCCGCGACGCTCTCCGACAGGTACATCACCGAGCGGTTCCTGCCCGACAAGGCCATCGACCTTATCGACGAGGCCGCCGCGAAACTGCGTACGGAGCGGGACTCCAGCCCAGCCGAACTCGACGAGGCCATGCGCAGGCAGATGCAGCTGGAAATTGAGATAGAGGGGCTTAAAAAAGAGAAAGACAAGCAGTCGAAAGAGAAGATAACAAAGCTGCAAGAGGAATTATCCGTTGTCCGCGAGACAGCGACATCGTTAAGAACTCGATGGGAGACCCAAAAATCCCAGTCGGAGAAACTGCAAAGCATCCGCGAGCAGATTGACAGGGCGCGGGTAGACCTCGAGCAAGCGGAGCGCGAGTACCACCTCAGCCGCGCCGCAGAGCTGCGCCACGGGCGCATCCCGGAGCTTGAAAAAGCGCGTGAAGAGATCGAAGACGAGATAAAAAATTCAAGCGACGGGAACCGCCTGCTCAAGGAAGAGGTGGGCGAAGAGGACATCGCGGAGATAATAAGCAGGTGGACGCACATCCCTGTAAGTAGGCTTGTCGAAGGGGAAAAGGAGAAGCTCTTATCGCTGTCGAAGCACCTGCACGAGCGGGTGATAGGCCAAGACGAGGCGGCAAGCGCCGTGGCCGACGCGGTCTTGAGGGCGCGGGCGGGGCTGAAAGACCCGAACCGCCCCATAGGCAGCTTCATCTTCCTCGGCCCCACCGGCGTAGGGAAGACTGAGCTTGCGCGGGCGCTGGCCTTCAATCTGTTTGACGACGAGCGCGCGATGATACGCATTGACATGTCGGAATACATGGAAAAGTTCGCCGTCTCACGCCTAACCGGCGCGCCCCCCGGATACGTGGGGTACGAGGAAGGCGGGCAGCTTACGGAAGCCGTGAGGCGCAGGCCTTACGCGGTAGTGCTTTTTGATGAAATCGAGAAAGCCAATCCCGAAGTCTTCAATATACTACTACAGATATTGGACGACGGCAGGGTTACGGACTCGCAGGGGCGGGTAGTCGATTTCAAAAACACAATCATCATAATGACATCGAACATCGGCTCGCAGCTGATACTTGAGCGAGACGGCATGGGCGGCGGGGATAGCGCCCATCTGAAAGAAACCGTCCTCTCCGAGCTAAAGCGCCACTTCAGGCCGGAATTTTTGAACCGCGTCGACGAGATAGTTGTCTTCGACCCGTTAGACAGGGCTCAAATCAGGCAAATCGCGTCGCTGCAAACGCGCGGCCTCGTCGATAGGCTCGCCGGAATGCGGATAGGGGCGAGCATCGACGGCAGCGCGCTCGACCTCATCGCCGAGAGGGGCTACGACCCAGTGTACGGCGCGCGCCCGCTGAAGCGCGTAATCCAAAAGGAGGTCGAGACGCCGGTATCGCGCATGATTATCGCCGGAGAGCTATCCGAGGGTAAGACACTGAGGGCGGTGGCGGAGGAGGGGAAATTAATTTTTTCCGCTATGGGGGGCGGCTGAATGTATATTATGTAGGATGGATTTTTTGACGTATCGGCGGGTACCTTAGGGGCGGCATTTGCTGCCGCCATATTTTATACGGAAATAGAGCGGGGGCAAGCCCCGATCTTTGAAATCCACCAATGCCACATAACACATAGGAGCCACCATTTATGATGACAACGCTCAAAGCAGCAATAACAGTCCTAGCCCTATCGGCCGCAGCGTTCTCCGCTTCCGATCCTGCTGCGCCCTTAAAGGATAAGAAGTTTGAAAGCGACATCGTTTCCACCGCTCAGGGCGACGTTGAGATGACATTTATCGGCCACGCGTCGCTCATATTCAAGTTTAAAAATACGGTGATACACATCGACCCATGGTCCGCGCAGGCCGACTACTCGACTCTGCCCAAAGCGGATTTCATCTTCATCACGCACCAGCACCAAGACCACTTGGACACAAGCGCGGTGAAGCATATCCTCAAGGAGTCTACGGTGTGCGTGATGAACGGAACAAGCAGCAAGATGTGGAAACCCAAGAAGCCGCCTATTGTGCTATCGAACGGCCAATCCCACACCGCCGCTGGCGTCAAGGTAGACGCCGTCCCCGCCTACAACATAGTGCATATACGCCCCGATACGAAAGAGCATTACCACGTTAAGGGCGACGGGAACGGGTACGTGTTCACTTTCGGCGACAAAAAGATTTACGTAGGCGGCGACACGGAAAACGTGCCCGAGATGAAAACGCTCGGCGCGAAAGGAGACATCGAGGTAGCGTTTTTGCCGATGAACGTCCCCTACACCATGACGCCGGAAATGACGGCGGACGCGGCAAAGATGGTCAAACCGAAAATTTTGTATCCATACCATTTTGGGGATACGGACACGAATAAATTGAAAGAATTATTGAAGAACGAGAAAAGCATTGACGTTAGGGTTAGGAAGTTTTGATTTTGCAAATGTAGGGGCGGTGGCAAGCCACGCCGCCCCTTACGGCTTTACTCCAGCCTCTCCCGTATAGAATACTGCCTCCTGCCCTGCAACGAATTAGTAATCATCTCCCCAATCAGGCCTATTGATATAAACTGCACCCCCATCACCATAGACCCAACGGCTAACAGCGTTAGAGGCCTTATCCTCATCGCTCCGGTTATCACCCACATCACGCCGAAGTACCCTAGCACGCCCACGCCTGCGCCTATCAGCAGCATCCCTAGTATTCCAAAGAAATGCATAGGGCTTTTCATGTAGCGCTTTAAAAACAGCAGCGTTATCATGTCCATCGCGCCGTTGAACATGCGCCATGCGCCGAACTTGGATTTGCCGAACTTGCGCGCGTGGTGCGGGACTACGGTTTCGGTTACGCGGCAACCGTCCCAGTGGGCCATGGCTGGAAGGTAGCGATGGCGTTCGCCGTAGATGTCTAAGTTTTTGGCGGCGCCGGCGCGGTAGGCTTTGAAGCCGCAGTTGAAGTCGTGGAGGCGCAGGCCGGAGACGACGGAGGTCATGGCGTTCCAAATTTTTGACGGGAACGTTTTGCCGAGCGGGTCGTGGCGCACTTTTTTCCAGCCGCTGACCACGTCCCAGCCCTCGCCGAGTTTAGCGACCATCTCCGGGATGGCCTTGGGGTCGTCCTGCAAGTCGGCGTCCATAGTGACGATTATGCCGCCGCAGGCAAGGGCGATTCCGGCGTGGAGCGCGGCGGACTTGCCGCAGTTGCGGCTGAAGCGCAGGGCTTTGACGCGGGCGCCGTAGGTTTTGCGAAGCGATTTAACAACGTCGAACGAGGCGTCGGAACTACCGTCGTCAACAAAGACCGTTTCGTATGATTTCCCCATCTCGCCAAGCGTATCGGAGATGCCTTTCATAAGTTCCGGCAGGCTCTCCTCTTCGTTGTAGAGGGGAACAACGATAGAGATATCGACGCATTTGCCGCCGTCCGCGTCCCATGTACCGTTACCGGCGCTATTCAATGTTTCCATCACTACCCCGCGTTCATATTATTTGGTTTGTATATTTTCCCTGTGACAAAGAACACCCCGCCCAGCGCGCTTACGGCTATGCCTATGAGCGACGCTAAAAAGCCCATGATGAACGCCGCGTCGCCCGGGAATCCGGCCAGCGCGAAGAGCGCCCCGCCGGCGGCTTCGCGCACCCCGAAAGGGAGCGGGATGGTCATGAGCATGGCGATCATCGGCACAAATATAAAAAAATACTGAAAGTTCTCCGCCGTAAGCAAGCCCAAGGAGGCTGCGGTGAGCACATGGACGCTTATGCGCAAAAACTGGGTAACTCCGGCGAGCGCCCCTATCGCCGCTAAGAGCTTGAAGTCACGCGCCTCGATGAGCGTCTCCGAGATAATCTCCCTTACCTTAAATTTGCGGCATACGGCGAATTTATCCGTGATAGAAAAAAAGCCCGTTTGCAGCGGCTTGACAATGAGGAAGAGCATGATGCCGGCGAAGAGCGCAAACGCGGCGAAGAGCGCGATAACCGCGGTCGTGACACGCCCGTGCGTGAGCATCCCGCGGTTTAAGAGGATAAAGCTCCCTATAACGGCAAACCCGCACATCGCCCAGAGCCCGGCGAAGCGGTCTAGGAACGTGGCGGCGAAGCCCACCATGCCCTTGCCGTCCTGCGAGCGGATGGAGGCTATTTTAACGGCGTCGCCCACTATGCCGCCCATGATGAAATTGTTGAAAAACATACCTACAAAATATAGTTTAAAGGCGCGGGCGAATGTTAGTTTGAGCCCGCGGTTTACGAGGAGCAGCCGCCACTGAACGACGCCGAGCCAACCGCTTACAAGAAACACCGCGACGCCGACGGCAAGCCACAGCGGATTCGCGCCGCTCACCGTGTCGACGATAGTTGCCCAGCCGAGTTTACGGATGAGAAACGCGATTATAAGGACGGTCGCGAGCAATTTACACGCGTTTAGGATTATTTTTCGTGCACTATTTTCCGAAGCCACCGCTCCACCTTCTCCGCGCTTGCGTCCCAAGAAAATTTTTCCGCCCAAAGGCGGCCCCGCCCGCCGAAACTTCGCCTCATAGAATCGTCGCCCAATAGTTTTTCTATCGATTCGGATAATGATTGCACATCATTCTCCTTGTAAAGCAAACCGGTCTCACCGTCGACAACCGAATCGCGCAGGCCAGGCGCGGCATTTGCCACGACCGGCGTCCCGCACGCGCTCGCCTCGATGTTCGTTATCCCCCAACCCTCTTTCTCGGACGGATTGACGAAAATAGCGGCCTTTCTCAACAATTCAACTTTCCTTTTCTCGTCAACAAAGCCGGCAAAGTCAACCCTGCTATCCAACCCCAATTCGCGCGACCGCCTTTTAAGCCTAGACAAATCATCCCCCGCCCCAACAACCGCAAGCCTAAGCGCCCGCCCTTTCTTGCCGAGGATGCTCATCGCCTCGAGGATATAGTCAACGCGCTTGTACTTCTTAACCCGCCCTACATACAAAAGCAGATCATCCTCCCGTTTTACCGAATCGTCCGGGCAATATATGTCCGTATCAATGCCGTTCTCAATGATTGACATCTTACTTTCGTCGAACCCAAGCCTAACAAGCTCTTCCGCCGTGCTTTTCGACACCGTGCAGCATAGCGATTTCCCGTACTTGCGCCCGTATGCCCTCTCCGTCAAATATACATATAGCGCCATAGGAGGATTTGTCAACTGAAAAACTGTTTTGCCAAATAGATGGTGAAAAAACGCCCCGCATGGCATATGCGGGAAGCGGATGTTTGAGTAAAACGGAAGCTTGTTGACGTCGTCGATAATGCAGTCAAAGCGCCTCTCTTTGAGAAGTTTTTTGATTAAAAACGGCGCTTGCCGGTTAAATAAATAATTATTGCCACGCCGCAATACCTCGACGCCGCGGTACACTGTACGTTCTTTACACCTCGCAAAACGTGTTGTGAGCAACGTCACCCCGTACCCCTTTTTAGCCAAGCGCCCAAAAATCTCAAACAAGTGAACCTCCGCGCCGCCGGCCTCGGGGTGCTCCATGTCGCGCCAATTGAGAATTAGTACGTTCATTTGCTAAGACCTATTATGGACAATGCTCAATGGCGGAACGGCTTCGCCGATATTGTATTTGGCGATTCACTGTTCATTGTCCATTGTTTTTTATTTACAAACGCTAATACTAAATACACCGATGACAATACAAGCGTCAATAGGCTTACCACCGCTCCGATATTGAATAATACCGATTCAAACTTAAACACTACTTTGGATTTTCCTGCGGGGACTATCACCGCCCTAAAGCTATAATCAGCCCTATAAATCTTGGTTTTATTGCCGTTTATCGACGCTTTCCACGACGGGTACCATATCTCGCTCATCCACAGAATGGCTTCGCGGTCGGTATCGACGTCGAGTTCAATCCTATTTAATCCATACTTAGTGATTTTCGCCTCCCCCGCCCCGCCTTCGCCGCCGCCCGTGAATTTAGCTAAGTCAGGATCGGTTACCACGATCTCGCTACGGTGGTCAAAACTCAGCCCGTTCATATAATCCAATACGAGCGAATCAGCGCTAAAATCCGAAACGTCAACGACAACGCCCGTATCGATGACTTTTGCCTTATAAAAGAGCTTGGCCCGCGGCAAGCAAGTTTCGTTGCGCAGCACTTCGCCCGTGCCGGCGGCATGTGGATTGACGTAGTACCTCACGTTCATAAGATCGAGCATCGTGTTGAACCTTGCGCCGTCTAATGGCAGCGTCGCATTCTTTAGGCGGAATTGGTTGTAGCCCTCGGTAATCTCCACGCCGCTCACGTACCCTTGATTTCTATCCATAAGCATCAGGTTTGTCTGCCTGCCAAGTTTAGCTCCAGGCGAGACAATGTACTGCCGCGAGTTGAATCTGAATATCTCGTTTTGGCGCAAATTCTTTATCGTCTCTACGGTGCCATCCGCCCTTCCGAATACCTTGTCGGCCCCAATACCGCTTGTGATATGTTGGCCGGCGGCAAAGACAAGCATGTCTACGGAGAGGCAAGCTACGACGAGGATTTTCGCCGTTTTTTCGCTTACGGTATTTTTGAAGAAGAGTATCAATACCGTCCCAAAGAATAGCGCGTTCATGAGTAGAATGCCGCCTTGCCGCGACGCGTAATCTGCCCGCTCGCGCATTGCGGCCATCTCGGGAAACACGGACGCTAACCCACCGGCGGCAGCGATAAGCCCCAAAAGCAGCGCGGCGGCGCAGAGCGAAACCGACGCAATTTTAAGCGTCTTCGATGATTTTAGGTCATTTAGCGAATCGAGCGCGGCGGCGGCCATTACCGGGAATAGAAAACCCCATATAAAGAGTATCCTAGGCGTATGCCTGAACGAATTGAAACCCGGGATGCCAAGCGCGAAGAGCATTTTGTAGAAAAAGAAGTTTCCTCCGAGCGCTATCAAGAAACTCAGAAGCGCTAGCGCCGCGGCAAACTGTACCTTGCGGTCGGACTTGATTTTGCGGAATAGGAACACCGAAAGCAAAAGCGTAGACACACCGAAATAAAAGCTCGACTCCCAGTAATTGTAGTAGCCGTGCTTGAAATTATCGGCGAGCCAAAATGCCGGAACGCCATCTGTGCCGGTATACGCCCCAAAGACTTTTGGAAGGAGCGCGGTGATGAGCTGGGCGAATTGCAGCGAACCTTCGCTCGCGTCGGCCATAGTGTATTCAATTCGCGCCGTGTGCCCGCTCGCCTCAAATATCGGCAAATACTGCACAAGGCAAAGCCCCGCCGCCACGGCGAAGAATAGGGCTGACGCCGCGCCGCGCCAAACCATCCGTTCCTTTGATTGACAAGCTAGGAATACTGCGTATAAGAGGAGAGCTATAACCGCGTAGAACATAACCTGCGCATGCCCGACTAACATCACAAAACCCAAGAGCATCCCGCCCATCACTGCATACGGCAATTTGACTTCACCGATGCCTTTTTCTAAGAGCAATACTATTAACGGTAACCACGCGGCTATGAAGAAGATGCTCGGGTGGATGATGTGCGTGACCATGTACCCGCCAAGCATAAAGGCCACCGCGCCGAAGAGCGACGCGGCATACGTCCGCCTATGGGCGCGCAGATACGCGTACATACAGACACCGGCAATTAGCGCATGTAAAACGATAACGACTTGAAGCAGATACCAAAGCGCCGAATTGCCTATTGGCAAGAGCGATAAGAATAGGTTGGCAGGATACAGCATTCCGGTTCCAGTAGCGAAGAACGGCATTCCGCCGAACGTGAACGGGTTCCAATGCGGGAACTCGCCGCTAAACAGCGCCATACGCGCGAAAGCGCGGACGGGGAACTCGTACAACGCTATATCCTCCCACAGCTTTCCGCGGCCGGCCAGAATACCCCAAAACTGGACTAGCCAAAGAACGGCTATAGCCGCTATCGGCACGATGAGGGCGCGGCGCGGGTTTTGAGGCTGCGCGGTGGTTTTGCCTAAAGCGGCAGCCGACAGGCTAGGCCCGCCGCTATGTTTTTTTTTCGCCATCGCCGCTACCCGCTTTTTGATGCGATTCCTTGCGTATGGAATCTAAAATGCCGTTTACAAACTTTCCGGAGTCATCTGTGCCATAAGTCTTCGCGATTTCAACCGCTTCGTCTATCGCGACCCTAAACGGCACTTTCTCCTTAAAGTACATGAGCTCGGCCGAAGCGAGCCTGAGCACGTTTCGATCTACCGCGGCCATCCTGCGCAGCTCCCAGTTGACCGCCTTGCGCGATATCGCGGCGTCTATGGCCTCAAGGTTTTTCACTACGGCGCCTACTAGCGTCGACGCGTACTTTTTTACCTTCGCGCCAAGCTCGTCGTTCTCGGCGATACTGTCAAGCATTTGCTTCCACGAGCCGCTGGTATCGACCTCGTAAGCATAGAGCGTGCGCAATGCAAGCTCGCGGCTCGCGTGCCTATCGCGGGCGAGGCCGCCGTCTATTCGTTTTTGTTCAGGCATCTTTCCCCCGTGTATCTTCGTTAAATCTTAGTAAACAAGTCTGACATCTCAAGCGCGGATAGAGCCGCGTCCCAACCCTTGTTGCCCGCTTTCGTCCCCGCGCGCTCAACCGCCTGCTCGATGCTATCTGTAGTTAGGACGCCGAATATCACAGGCAAACTCTCGGCGAGGCTAACCGCTGCGACGCCCTTAGACACCTCAGACGCGACGTAGTCGAAGTGCGGGGTGCTGCCGCGTATCACCGTGCCCAAGCATATAATGGCGTCGAACTTTTTAGCGCGCGCCATACGCTGCGCCGCAACCGGTATCTCAAACGAACCCGGCACCCAACACACCGTGACATCGTTAAGCGAAACCCCGTGGCGCTCTAAGCAATCGTAAGCGCCCTCGAGCAACTTTCCCGTGATAAGCTCGTTGAACCGGCCGGCCACGATGCCGAACTTTTTTCCGCTCCCGCTAAAAACTCCCTGCACTACGGTTGGCATACGCCGCTCCCTTCAAAAATGTGACCCATCTTTTGCTTCTTCGTGCGGAGGTATTTTTTATTCTCATGGCAAGGGTCGACCTCGATCGGCACCCTTTCAGCCACCTCAAGCCCGTACCCTTCAAGCCCCACGATCTTACGCGGGTTGTTCGTCATAAGGCGCAATTTGCGTATGCCGAGATCGGCTAATATCTGCGCGCCTATGCCGTAGTCGCGCAAATCCGGCGCAAATCCGAGGTGCTCGTTGGCCTCTACCGTATCCATGCCGCCGTCTTGAAGGGCGTAGGCGCGGAGCTTGTTTACAAGCCCTATCCCCCTGCCCTCTTGGCGCAGGTAGAGGATAACCCCGCCCTCGCTTGACACCCTGCGCATAGCGGTATGCAGCTGTTCGCCGCAGTCGCAGCGCCGCGACCCCAAAAGGTCGCCGGTGAAACACTCGGAGTGAACCCGCGCAAGCGTGGGCCTATCCGGGTCGATGTCCCCGCTCTGCAAGACAATATGCACCGCGCTGCCCAAACTCTCTTCGTAGGCGATCATGCGAAACGCCCCAAACTCGGTAGGCAGCCTTGTTTCGGCGGCGCGCTTGACAAACTTTTCGTGCGCGGTGCGGTAGCGGATTATATCGACCACCGAGACAATCTTTATCCCGTGGCGCTTGCCGATTTCTATAAGCTGAGGCATCCGCGCCATCGTCCCGTCCTCGTTCATGATCTCGCAGATCACGCCGGACGGGGTAAGGCCCGAAAGCCGCGCCAAGTCGACCGAAGCCTCCGTCTGCCCGCTGCGCACCAAAACTCCGCCCTCGCGCGCCCTTATAGGGAACATATGCCCGGGCATGATGAAATCGGCGGGCTTGCTCAGTGGGTCGACAAGCTTTAAAACGGTGGCCGACCTATCGTGGACGGAAATGCCGGTGGTCGTCCCGTCGCGCGCCTCGACCGATATGGTAAACGCCGTCTCGAACTTGGAAGTATTCGCCGATACCATAAGCGGTATGCCAAGCTCGTCGAGCCGCTTCCCCTCCATCGAAACGCAAATCAGCCCGCGGCCGTGCGTGGCCATGAAGTTTATCTTCTCCGGCGTACACAGCTGCGACGCGAAAGCAAGATCGCCCTCGTTCTCGCGGTCTTCGTCATCTACGATGATGACGATTTTACCGCTTTTGTAATCGGCAATGACCTCTTCTATCTCGCTAAAACTTCTCAAAAACCGAGCCTTTCCATTTTGTCAATCAACGATTCTTTTTTGTTGACGACCGGTTCTTCGCCTCTACTTATTGATATTGCCGTTTTACCGGTTGGCATTTTTATTTTACTAACGGCGGCTCCCCTTATATCCGATGATGATAAACCGCTCGGCGCCCCGGCCTTTATCATCCCGTACATATATTTAGCCAATACATCGCACTCTATGTTTACGCTGCCGCCTACGCCTTTTGCCGCAATCGCCGTTTTGCCCACGGTGGCCGGAATTAACGATACCGACACTTCCCCGCGCTTGACTTCCGCAATTGTCAAACTTACCCCGTCTATAGCGATAGAACCCTTTTCGGCTATAAAAGGCGATAACTCGTCGGGAAGCCGAACCGTCCGCACAAGGCTTGCCCCCACGCGCTCGTCGCTTACAATCCGCCCAACGGCGTCGACATGCCCCAAGACTATGTGGCCGTCAAAGCGCCCGCTCGCCAAAAGCGCCCGTTCGAGGTTCACCTTGCGCCCCGCCGCGGCATGGGCAAGCGTGGTGCGCCCAAGCGTCTCGGCCACCGCCGTAAAAAACATCAACCCGCCTAAACCGCGCCGCTCAAGCGTCAAACAAACCCCGTCGACGGCGACCGAGGCCCCTATGCCCACAATGAAACCAGGCGCGCCGGGCCTAACGCAAAGCTCCACGCTTTTACCGTAGGGGCGGACGCCGACAACGGCGCCGGTTGTCTCAATTAGTCCGGTAAACATTTATACAATATACATTATGCGCAAGGAGCGCGCAAGCATTTAGGCGACGACAAACGCGCAACTATCCGGCATTTGCTGACGATTACAACATCGGCGTACACATTCATTGCCCCCAATCCTACCTCACGCCCAAAACTACGGAAACTTTCCGCTTCTTCCCATCTTTGGTCGTTACAATACCCTTGACCGCATAGCTGCCCTCGGAAACAACCCGCCCGCCGTAGCCGGTCAAATCCCACTCCCCGATCTTGCGCCTCTCCATATTGCCCGAAGCGCTGCCGTCGCGTACGCTGATTTTCTTGACGCGGCTGCCGGTAGGCCCGTAAACGTAAAGCGCCCCGCCCTTTATGCCCAACCCCTGCCAAAAGAAACCCAC
>JAIRUL010000088.1 GCA_031254445.1 Chitinispirillales bacterium | reverse complement strand
AAACGCCTGAGACGTTTTGCAGCGCGACGGGATAGAGATGATAGTCCCGCAATATCGGATGATGCGCAACGGCGACAAGCCGACAATCGCCGAAGAGTATAAAAAGAACGGCGGTTAGGGCAAATATTCGACTTTCGCCAAATCGCGGACTTTCCAGCTCCCGTCGTCCTGCAGCGCCGCGACGCCGTATTTAACGGTGCTGATGACGCGCGTGTTCGCCGGCGCGAAGCCGTCGGAGAAGCAGGCTGTGGACATCCACCCGCGCCGCAGCCCGGCGAGGCTCGTCTTCTGCGCCGACGCCTCGTCGCAAATCGCGAATGCCGCTGTCTTGTCCCCCTCGTTCAAGAGGGTGAACTTAAACACCGAGACGTTCTCCTTAAACGCAGGCGACGACGACGCGTCGCCGCTGTTGACCCAAACGCCCTGAAGATTAGGCTCCGGCATAAAAAAAGTCGTAGGCATACCCAACGCTCCGTGAAAAAATTGATGTTGAACGACCATGAACCTTGTCGCTATAAATATACAATATGGCATCGGGCGGGTGGGAGTTTTTTGCAGGAATTTGGGGCACCGGCTTCCGCGCCCTATTTTTAATTTTAAGGGTTTTGATTTCTTGCCTATTGACACCCTCGCCCCCATCTTGTATATTATCACCATGAACCGGCAAAAAACCAAAAATCTACCCGTGCCGCCCCTGTCGGCAATAGCGATAGCCATAGCCGTAGCAGCCGCCGCCGCGCCGGCCAAGGACACCCTAACGTTCGCCGCCGTAGGCGACATCATGATGGGCTTGAACTACCCAAGCTCCGCCCCGTCCCTCCCGCCCGAGGACGGCGCGCTCACTTTCGAGAGCGTGGGCGGCGCGCTGCGCGGCGCCGGCGTCACAGTCGGCAACTTGGAGGGCGTGCTGCTCGACTCCGGCGGGACGGTGAAGCGGTGCGCTAACCCCAACGTCTGCTATGCGTTCAGGATGCCCGAACGCTACGCAAAGCACTTGGCCAACGCCGGCTTCGACCTGGTGAGCGTGGCCAACAACCACTCCGGCGACTTCGGCGACGCGGGGCGCGCGGGCACCGCGAGGGCGCTCAAGGCTGCGGGGATTGGGTTCGCCGGTTTTGAGGGGACGGCGGAGAGCTACGTTCTCGAGAAGGAGGGCGTCCGCTACGGCTTTGCGGGCTTCGCCCCGAACGTCGGCACGGTGAGCCTCCACGACCACCAGCGGGCGCGGGAGCTTATTGCCGAGGTTCGGAAGAAGTCGGACATCGTGATCGTGGCCATGCACATCGGCGCGGAGGGGCCCAAAAGCGCGCGCCTGACCCGCCAAAACGAGACCTTTGTGGGCGAGAACCGCGGCAACCCCTACCAGTTTGCGCGCCTGGCCATAGACAGCGGCGCCGACATCGTCTTCGGCCACGGGCCGCACGTGGCTCGGGCGGTCGACCTCTACAAGGGGAAGTTCATTGCCTACAGCCTCGGCAACTTCGCGACGAACACGAGCGTGAACATCTCCGGCATAAGCGGGTACGCGCCCATCGTGAAAATACGGACGGACGCCAAAGGCAACTTTATCGACGGGGAGATAATCTCGGCAATTCAGGACGGCGAGCGCGGCGAACGGAGGCCGTTTTTGGATCCGTCCGGCGCCTGCATCAAGGAGATCAAGAGGCTGACGGAGATAGACATCCCCGAATCGCCGCTTTTTATTGACGGGAAGACGGGGAAGATAACGCTGAAATAGCAATATGCAATGCAAACCGTAGAACTAAAATACCCCGAATATCCATTCACCCCCGTCCTCGGCTGGTCGATCAGCCGCCACGAGGTGTTCGACAAGTGCAAGCGTCAGTATTTCTACCAATACTACTCTAAGCACGTGAGGGATGTGCCGCATTACAAGATGGCAAAGCTGAAAGATTTGACCGCCGCGCCGCTCGAAATCGGCAACGCGGTGCACGACTGCATGGAGGCGCTTTTAAATAGGTTGACAAAATCCGATAGCGGCATCGATGAAGAGAAGTTTTTCAAATTCGCCGACGACAAGCTGAAAGAGTATTTTTCAAAGAAGACCTTTATCGAGATCTACTACAAGCAAGCGGAATCGTTAGATATCAACGCCGCGTCCGAAAAAGTACGGGTATGCTTGGATAATTTTATCAACGGCCCATGCTACAGCTGGCTCTACATGAAGGCGATGACAAACAGGACGGGCTGGATGATAGAACCAGCTGGCTTCGGCGAGACGCGGCTTGACGGGATGAAAGCGTACTGCAAGATGGACTTCCTCTTTCCGGTTGACAGCGGCGTCTACATATTAGACTGGAAAACCGGCGCGAAAGACCGCGCCAAGCACGCAGCCCAGCTCATGGGCTACGCCGTCGCCGCAAGCAGCAACTTCTCCATCCCGTGGAACAAGATTTTCCCAAAGATTGTATACCTATACCCGCAGTATGACGAATTAGAGATAACGTTTTGCGAGAGCGAGCTAACGGGCTTCTTCCAAACGATCCGCGAGCAGACGGAGGCGATGTATTCGTATTGCCGGGACGCCGGGCAGAACATCCCTATTGACATATCGGAGTTTGCTCCGTCGCCGTCGCCGTATTTGTGCAAAAACTGCAAATTTCAAGAATTGTGCAGCTGCGCGCAGGCGGGGACCTGCGCATAGGCGAAAGGCTTCGAACCCGTCACAGCGCCGCGTTCAACAGTTCCTCGATATCCGACGGCTCTCCGTCGCTTGCCGCCCCGGCCGCTCCGGCGCCGCCCTCCTCCGCGTCTTCGTCGAAGTCAACCGCGCGCCCTTGGCGCATAGACTGGCCTTGTATCTCCTCGATGCCGATGCTTGCCATCGGCTCGCCTAGGTGCAGGAGCATGAACTCGGCGTCCGAGGCCAACGCGCACTCCGGCGCGTTGCCGAGAATCCACTTGTAGTTGGCTTCGGCCAGAGATAGGTTTTTCAGGTACTCGTCGTATGTAAAGCCTATCATGAAGCTGCTGTTGCAGAGGTTCTCGGAGCCTTGGTCTAGTATCTGCGCTTTGCGGTAGGAGCTTATCGCGGCCCTTAGCTGGTAGCCCTCCCGCTCCGCGTTCGCGCCGTGCTTGTCTACCAGCGCCTTGGCCAATTCGCCCATAGCCCTGCGGCCCTCCTCGGCGAACGCGAACTCTGCCGCAAGCGTGCGGTATAGGCTTTCCGCTTCGGCCATTGCCAATTCGGCCTCGTCGCTATCCATGTCCGGGTCGGAGGCGTCTTCCCTCAGCGAGTCGGCTTTTGCGATAAGCGCGGCGGGGTCGGAATCGCGCTCGTCGCGCCAGTCGTTTTGGAGGAATTTGACCTTTACGCTCTTGCGGATGGCGTATATCGCCAAGTCTACCATCGCGCCGGTTTTGGTTTTAGCAATATTGCCAAGCTCATAGCCTAAGCCGCTTCCGTCCGAAAAGCCCGCAATAACGGTTCCGGCGTTGTCGTACATTGTAAGCAGGGCGATAGCGGAATCTTGCGCCGAGAATTTGGCTTCCGCCTCCTCTTCCGGCACGACCTTAGATTTCAGGTACTCGCGGGCGAACTCGATGCGCTGCGCCCAGTGCAGCAAATTCTTAAACTGCGGCTCGGAGGTGAGCTTGAGCTTCTCTGCTTGCTGCGAGAAAGATTGCCATTTGTAAAGCCACTCCGCGAGGTCTTTCGTACGCATATTCTTGCGGCTGTCGGGCAACCAGCTGCGTATGACGTCGATGTCGGCGGGCTTTATCGGCTTGCTTTCGCCGTCGAAGAGCTGCTCTACTGAATCGGCGTATTCCTCGCCGGTCTGCTCTTTGAAGAAGAGGCGCATATAAAAATCGCCCGGGTTCGAGCGGACGCTATAGAGCCAGTAGTTTATCACGGCGGCGCTGTCGAGCTCCTGATCGCGTTCCGTGAGCCTTGCCAAAAACGCCGAGTCGGGCTTGTGCACGGTGCAGAAGTAGCGGTCGGCCACCTGCCGCTTCACGGCGTCGAAAGGCGGCAGGTAGCTTGAATCCTGCCCGTCGGCGGCTTTGCCGGTAACGCGGAACGCCTCAGCGCCCAATTTTTTGTAGTAGTCCTCGAGCTGCTTGTTCGTGAAGCCGAGGTTTTCGGGGAAGAGGTCGAAGAAGAGCGACGCGGCGTAGTACTTCTTCTTCCACGCCCAGTCTAAGCTGCCCGTTACCTTTTGGCTGATAGCGGGCTTGCCTTTCGCGTACTGGTAGATTGCCTCGCACTCCGTTATGAAAGTTATCGGCTGGCGCTGGCTTGGAAAGTAGAACGGCATCGGCTCGGGGTAGATGCCGGCGAGCTTCTTGAAAGCTTCCATCGATTCGCCGCCGATCGTGGACTTGCCGACCTTGACGAGCGGTTCCTTGACATTAGATTGGCAGGCGGCAAGCGCGGAGGCGCAGATAAGCGCCGCCAAAAAAGTACGGTTCATCATTAAACAACCCCATTCTCCCATATAAGAATTTGACTTTAAAAACTTTTATTAAAACTATCAATCCAACGCGGCTATCGCTTCGCTTAATTCGTCGTAAATGTCTAAAAGCGACGCGGCTCCGATAATTTCTATGATTTCGTACACGTTCTCGTTCAAGTTCACTATTTTGAAGCAGCCGCCTTTCTCTTTCGCCGATTTGTTGAAGTGGAGCAGGACGCCGAGCCCCGTGCTGTTCACGTAGCGCAGCTGCTTGAAGTCGGCGATTATCTTGACGAGGCCGTCGCCAAAGTAGTTCGTTATCTGCTCCGTCACGAAGTCTACGTTTGTGGCGTCCAAGTCGCCCTTGAACCTTACGATTCTGGCGTCGGATTTCCCCGCGATTTCCTCGCAGGCGAGCTGGATCTGAGTCTCCATTTTACGGTCATTCCTCTCTTAATTTTATTACATGCACGCTTGTGCCGTGCTCTGTTATATTCACGTCCATGTCGTTAGACAGCATGCGGATGAGCGCGAGGCCGCGCCCCCGCTTGTCGTTATGGCCTACGTGGGTGCCGCCCCCCTGCGTCACCGGCTTTATCAGCTCTTTCAGCGCGGCGACTTTGCCGGGGTCGCTCCTGTTGCTCACGCTTATATCGACCTTCTCCTTGTCTATGGCGACGCGCATCTCCACGAGATTCTCCTGCCCATGAAGCCCGTGTTCCACGGCGTTGTTGCACACCTCGTCTACTATTGTCTCGATGCGGAAAGCGTCCTTTACGCTGTAGCCTTTCTGCCGCGCGAGCCGCGCCGCCAGCTGGCGCACGGGCGGGACGAGCTTGAGCGACGCCGGAAACGCCACTGTGAGCGATTTGCTCTGCTTTTTGTAGTCCCACTTGTAAGCGTTTATCGCGCCGCGCACGTCTTGGTAAAACGAGAATATCTTGTTCGCGCCAAGGAGCGTGAGCTTGGAGCGGATGTTTCCCGATAGCCCCGCGAAGACGAGGCTCCCGCCGCGCTCGACGAACCTCTTGCGGTACCCCATGAATTCGCCCAGCGCCGCCGAGCATATCGCCTCTATGCCGGCCAAATCGACAACCACGTAGCTGCGGTTCTCGGCGGTTATTTTGTCGAAAAAGTTCGAAAGCATGGCGATGCCGGAGAAATCGAGAGCGCCCGCGATCCGCAGCACCGCAATCTCGGCGCCGCCCTCGTGGGACGATATCTCCATCGTCAACGCGTTGTTTTTCATCGCCTGCCCCGTTCTTATCCGCACCCACGCCTGCGCCGCCTATGCCCCGCGCGTCAGGACGCCTGGCTCACTTCTTCCCGTTTGCGTACTACGTGGATGGAAGTTACATTATTTTCGTCTACGTTAAGCTCTATGGTCTCCGACAGCAGCTTCACAATCTCAAGCCCCATGCCGCTGGGGCCGTAGTCGGAGAGCGGGAGCCCAAGCCTGCTCCGGCGCACCGCGTCTTTTAGGCGCTCAATGTTTGTCAATGTGCCGCCGCTGTCCTTGACGACTATCTCCATGCGGTCTTCGTATATAACGCACGACGCCTCGACCTCGCTCTCCGCGCCGCCCTCGCTGCCGTAGGTGATGGCGTTGTTGCAGATGGCGTCGACTATTATCTCCGAGCGGAAAGCGAATTTCGCGCTGAAACCCGATACCTGCAACACCTCCGAAACAAACTTGCGTATGGAGGGGATGATCTCCAAATCGCTCGGCAGCCTAACGGAGATGGTATAGGGAAAGGTCAGCTCCATGCCCTCAGCGCTCCCCGTGGAGCACGTAAGCCTCTTCCGCCGACCCGAAAACGCCTTTCTTCACCATCGTCTCCACAAGGCGCGACGCGATGGCGAGCAGGGTCGTGAACGACGGCGACTCGAGCCCGCTTATCACGTGGCTCTGCGCCTCCTTCTCCGACGTCCCGCGCATATTGTCCAAAATGCATTCCATGACGAACATAATCTCGCCGTAGGTCAGGTTCCCCTTGCGGTAAACCGAAAATTCCTGCACGGCGCTCAAGATAAGGTCGTGCAGCTTATTAAATTCGCCCTGATCGTCAAATACGTTCCTATATGAACCAAGTTCAGCCATATAAAAAAGCTCCTCCGCTCCGCCGGCGGCCGGGGTAATGGGGTGGACAGCCCGTCAATATGATAAAAATAATAACGGCATTTTTCATAATACAAATAAATATAATAAAAATTTACGCAGTAGGCAGGAATAACATAAAACGCGCGGATATTTATCCGCCAAAACAGGGTTATTTCGCTGGTTCCGCCGCCGCCCCGCCGCCACTAACTCCAGTAGAATCAATAGGTTGCACGCTATTCCCGTCAACCGTGGAAAATTCCGCGCCGTCCGCCGCGGCAGGCCCATCCGCCGCCGCGCCAGCCCCAAGCGAGTTGAAGAAGACCGCCGAGAGGCCGGATACCTCCTTTATTATCTGGGAGCGCATCCGCCCCGCCAGCTCCTCCCTGTCCGTGGCCGAGACGTGCACTGCGGTCTTAGGGCTTGCGAAGAGGATGACGTCTTTCCTCTTGGAAGCCGCCGCGCTGAACTCCCCGCGGTACGACGCCGGCCCCGAAACCTCGCCGAAGAAGACCTCCAGCGTCATCCGCGCGTCCACCTTGCCCCAAATAAGCAGGCCGCTCCGCGCAGGGGCCACGGCAAACTCCTTGACCACGCAGCGGACGACGACCGCGGAATCGGCCAATTTCGCGCCCTTGGGGATAAACGCCTCCGACCGCGTGTGCCCCTGCCGCTCCGACTCCCGTATGATGCGCCGCGTCTCGGCCTCGCCTATGAGGCGGAACCTGTGGCTTGCGGCGAGCTCCGCCCGCATCTCCCGCTCCATCTCAGCCAAAGCCGGTTCCCCGCGCGCGTCCGTTATCCCCCAAAACAGCACATCGCGGGCATGGGCCGGCGAGTGGGGTATAGCTATCGTTATAAGCAGCGCCGCAAGCAAGAACGATGAAACTAACGATATTGTGCGGATTTTCAAGACGCTTGCCATTGTTAAAAGTCGCAGGTTAATGTGGCCGGGCCAGATTCAGGTTGAACTGAATTGACGCTTAACTTAATTTACCGAAAAATACATTATGGCAGGAGGCGATGGGGGACGGGAAATAATAAATTCAAATTCTTTTAAATCTTTTAAATTCAAATTCTTTTAAATCTTTTTCAGACGAAGCCTACGGCTTCATAACGTGTGGCGCA
>JAIRUL010000074.1 GCA_031254445.1 Chitinispirillales bacterium | reverse complement strand
CGACTGGAACGTCACCGCGCGCATGGGGTCGCCGTACATCAAAAAGTACGTCGAGGAGCGCGAGCTTACGGTGATGCTCGCCGTCGACGCCTCGTCCTCCGGCAATTTCGGGTCAATCGATAAGTTTAAGGGCGAGACGGCCGTCGAGCTCTGCTCGCTCTTGGCGTTTTCGGCGATACGCAACAACGACCGCGTGGGGCTCATAATTTTCACTTCGGACGTAGAGGTGTACATCCCCCCGCGAAAGGGGCGGAACCACGTCCTCCGCGTCATCCGCGAGCTCTTGTACTTCCAACCGAAGCAGCGCGGCACCGATATCGGCAACGCGCTGAAGTTTTTGAACAAGGTGCAGACCAAGACGAGCGTGGCCTTCTTAGTATCGGACTTCGCCTCCGCGAACTTCGAGAAACCGCTGCGGGTCGCGGCTAAAAGGCACGATTTGGTGGCTGTGTCCATAAGCGACCCGCGGGAAGAGGCCATCCCGAGGATTGGGCTAATAGAGCTTGAGGACGCGGAGACGGGCGAGACGGCGCTCTTCGACACGCGGAACAAGAAATCGATGGGCATTTATAGGAGAGAGAGGGCGGCGCGGCGCGCTCGGTTAGACGATCTGCTCCGTTCGACGGGCGCGGGCGAAATCCGCGTCTCTACCGAGTCCGGGTACGTCGCCCCGATTGTGAATTTTTTTCGTAAGCGGGAGAAGCTGTAGCGCTTGACATTTTCCGAGCGCCGATATATTTTATTGTGACGGGGGCTTGCCTGCGCTTTGGCGGCGGGCTTTCTTTTTATAACTATCAGCAGGAACGCCGTAGCAAAGTGATGCCGAAACCGGTTGTCGGGTATTATGGTTTTTGGGTGGCGCTGACGTACCTAAGCGTCATCGTCGCGATATTGGGTATCCACTTCGCGCTGATGGAGAACATCCGTTACGCGCTCATCTGCCTTATGATTTCCGGCGTGTGCGACATGTTCGACGGGCGCATCGCGAGCCTCAAGAAGCGCAATATGCGCGAGAAAAACTACGGCATACAGATAGACTCGCTGGCGGACATAATCAGCTTCGGGGTGCTTCCGGCGGCCATCGGGTACGGGGAGCGCTACGAATTGGCCAATAAGCTCATCTCGCTGGGCTGGTTCGACACGGCGATCCTCCCGATATACCTCATGGCGGCGCTCATAAGGCTCGCCTACTACAACGTGATCGAGTCGGAGCTCCTCGGGCAAAACCAGCGGCGTACGCACTACCAAGGGCTGCCGGTAACGAGCGTGGCCATCATCATCCCGTTTACCTACGCGATATGCCATATATGCAACGCGTCGATGTTCGGCATCTACAACATACTGCTCCTCTTCTTGGCCGCCGCGTTCGTGCTCAAGATTCAAGTGCCAAAGCCCCGCCCGCGCACGCAAATCATCCTCTGCGTGATAGGGCTGCCTGTCATCGTTTATATCCTCTTGCTAAGCTTTGCGAACGTATGAACATCCGAGACTGCGAAACCGTCGATATATCCCGCAGGGATAACCTGTTTATCTCTTTTTTGTACAATACCGCCGTAGGCAGGGCGCTTTTGCGGATCTTTGTGTCGAGGCCGGTCTCCAAGGCCGTCGGGGCGATGATGAAAAGCCGCGCTTCGCGCTTCTTCATCCGCCGGTTTGCGCGGCGCAACGGCATCAAGATGGGCGACTACGATAAGGCTAATTACCCCTCCTTCAACAGCTTTTTCACGCGGAAAATCAAAGAGGGGCGGCGGCCTTTCTCCAATGTCCTCAGCGATCTGCCCGCGCCCTGCGACGGCAAGCTGACCGCGTACCGCGTCACCGGCGGCAGCGTCTTTTACATTAAGAACTCCATGTACGACCTGCGCGACCTGCTCCAAGACAGGGCGCTCGCCGAGGAATTCACCGACGGCGTGTGCCTGATTTTCAGGCTGACGCCCGACGATTACCACAGATACGCGTTCATTGACAACGGAGAAATAATTTCGCGCAAGAGAATCAAGGGTGTGCTGCACACCGTCCGCCCCATAGCTTGCAAGCGCTACAATATATACGCGCGCAACACGCGGGAGTACGTGGTTATGCAAACGAAGAACTTCGGCAAGGCTGTGCAGATGGAGGTCGGCGCGCTGTTCGTCGGCCGCATAAAAAACCTTCCGGCGGGAGACACGTTTAAGCGCGGGGGCGAAAAGGGGATGTTTGAGTTCGGCGGGTCGACAATCGTCATGCTATTCCAAAAAGGTACGGTGGAGATTGACGAGATTATCTATGAAAACACTAGCAACGGCAAGGAGACGGTCGTGAGGATGGGCTACAAAATCGGCGAGAAGTCGCTCCGCAGAAGGCGATGGCTTAGATGAGGCCAACGAACGCGGCGTGGTTCTTCTTAGCCGCGCTGCTTCTCTACGGCGGCGTGAACATTTACTTAGCAAAGCGCCTCTTTCAGTGCATGGCTGCGGCGTTGCCGCGTGTCAATGTGCCGGTATTCGCGGGCGTATACGCGTTCATCGCGTTGTCGCTGTTTTTAAGCCTCATACCGCTGCCGTCGGCCGTCAAGGACGCGATGCGCGGCCTCGGTTCCTATTGGGCGGGGTTCTTCATCTACTCGCTTATGTTTTTTATCGCCGCCGACGCGGCAATAACCGCCTGCCGCCTATGGAAAATAATCCCCTCCCCCATCCCGCCTGGCATCCGCCTATACGCCGGGTTAGTTGCAATATCGCTAACGCTCGCTCTCATTATCTACGGCGCGATAAACGCAAACCACTTAAGAATTACCTCCTACGATGTGAGCCTGCGCGGCAAATCGCTGCCGGGCGGGATGAAAATCGAATTAGTGAGCGACCTGCACCTCGGCGCAACCGGCTCCGAGAAGCGCCTTGAGAAAACCGTCGCCGCGATAAACGAGCAAAAACCGGACTTAGTATGCATGGCCGGCGACATATTCAACGACTCCTACCCCGCCGTACGCGACCCGGAGAGGGTAAGCCTGCTCTTTAAGAGCATAAGCGCAACGCACGGCGTGTACGCCTGCTTAGGGAACCACGACGGCGGAAAGACGCTCGGCGAGATGACCGCGCTATTGCAGAGAAGCAACGTAAATCTGCTGAACGACGACTACGTTGTGATTGACGGGCGCATAGCGTTAATAGGCCGCTTGGACGGAAGGCCCATAGGCGGCTTCGGGGGGATGCGGCGCGGCGACATATCGGGGATGATGGAGTCGATAGACAAAAGCCTGCCTATAATTGTAATGGACCACAACCCCAAATCCATCCACAGCTACCAAAACGGAAGCGCCGACTTGGTGCTGTCGGGCCACACCCATAGGGGCCAGCTCTTCCCCGCCAACCTAATAACAAAAGCCATCTACGCGGCGGATTACGGCCGTTACCAAAAAGAGGCAGGCAGCCCGATCCTAATAGTAACCTCCGGCGCCGGGACATGGGGGCCGCCGATGAGGGTGGGGACGTTTTGCGAGGTAGCGAGCATATCCGTGTCTACTACGCGCTGATGTTTATGGCCGCGTTAAGCCTAGATTTTCACAACAACCCCTTAATATGCTCAATCTCCTTCCTAACCGCTTCGACCTCCGCGAACTCCTCCCCCTGCACCAGCGCTATCTTCTTAGCGTAGAGTTCTAACAGTTTGTACTCCGCCGCCCCGGGCTCCCTGTCTTTTGATATGAGCGATAGGATCGCGTCAACGTCGTCGTCAAAGCGGTACCCTTTCATAAACGCGCGAAACTGCTTCTGCGCGGAGGCGAAGCCCGCCGGGTCAACCCGCTGGTAGAGCATCGAGGGGATGTATTCTTTCAATAGCAGCTCTTCGGGGTTTACCCCGGGCGTCGCGACCGTGGCCTTGTCCGGTTCGTCCCACTCTATTTGCGCGATGAGCGACTCTATCTCGCTTTGCAGCGACTCCATCTGCTGTTCCCGAAAGAGCGCTTGGTATATTATCGGCACGGCGTTGACGCCTAAGACCGCGTTGCCGACCCTTTTGAAGTAGCCGGCGAAGTATACGTCGCCGGGCTGCTCTAATATCTCCCGCTCCGAGTGGAACGACACGACTTTGGCGGGCGTGGGGATGAACTCTTCGAGTTCCCCCATGTTTTCGAGCCTTTCGCGCAGCTTTTGCGGGTCAAGCGCCGCTTCGAGGCCGTCCATGCCTTCAATCATCTCTTTTAGGCCCTCGCCGAACTCCTCGCCGTCAAACGATATGCCTATCTCCGACTTGAGGAAGTCGCGCAGGCTGCTTTGCTCCCTATAGTTGCCTTGAACCACAAGGAGCCCGCCGTGCACCATAGAGGCTACGGGGTGCTTCATCGTAATGAACTCGGCGGGATCGATGTCGATTTTTGCGTAGACGGTGACGTGCCCGTCTAAGCGCTCCGGGTCGCCCTTTTTTCTTTCGACGTTGAGCACTTTATCCATCACTGCGCCTCTCTTTTTTCTTCGGCGGGCTTGTCGGGCGACCTATTTGCCATCGCCCTGAACATTACTATCGTGGATACCACTATAAAGACGTGCCACATCCAGTCGGCGCTGACGCCGGTCAGGGAGACGAGCGCGCCGCCGAGCATGACGGGCGTGACCGAGTAGCAGGCGATCCGCAGGAAATACCGGTAACCCGGCGAGCGGTCGGCGCTGAAAATGTACGCGGCTACCGATAGGAAGAATGCGCTCATCAATATGGAGAAGAAGCCGAAAAAAAGGCTCATAACCGTGAAGTGCGCTATGACCAAGGTTCTGCGGCTGTTCAGGTACTCCTGAACGGACGAGGCTGTGAATTCGAGGTCCTTTTTGCCGATGAGCGCCTCGTAGGGCATATCGACGCGCACGTCTTCAAACCTGACGGAAGACTCTTTCAATATTATAGCGGGCGCGGCTTCCGTGCCGGCGGGCGGGGCGGTAGGGGGGTCGCGGGTATCGACGACCAAGAAGTTCTCCGGCAGCCGCCCGAAGAAATTCGGCTGCCCCACAAACCGGTCCATGAGCGCCGCAAGCGCGTCCCCCGGCGGAGCGTAGGGCATCTCGCGCCCGCCGGCAAGGAGCCGCCCGTCCCGAATCTCCATGCCGCCAAAGAGCGCGTTCACAAGCGCAGCGATCCCCCGCTCGGAATGCGCAAGGTAGAACGCCTTGGAAAAACCCATAATGAGCGAGGCGAAAACAAGCAGCTTGACCATAAACAGCGCAACCCGCCCCCAAGACTGCCCGGCAACCTCACGGGAGAAGAGGGGGTCGAATATGGCCCGATGCAAATCCGAAAGAAATTTCAAAAGCGCGCCTCGCCCCGTATGTTTATGTTTATCTGTTTAATAATAATAGTAATATATTAAAGATACGAAATGCCGAGGCGTGAATGGAGTTTTTTTATGTTTTGGCGGCGGGGCGAAAGCCTAAGGCCGTAGGCCGAAAGCTTTAAAGTCAAATTCTTTTAAAGATTTTGATTTTTTACCCCCTTATTTTTCAACAACTTACAAGATTTTATCCCCAAAAATAAAAAAATATCCGTTTATCTCTTGATTTTCACGCCGATAACGTCTACCATTAAATTAGAAAGACGATTTAACATCTCATTAGAATAGGCTGTAAAAAAGATCAAGCTATAAAGAAATAAAAAAGATTAAAAATAAAGTAAAAAGGGGAAGGGGGAGGATAACATGAAAAAGCAAAATTTCCTAAGACTGCTTATCCTGTTAATGCTCACCTTGGCTTTCACCACCCAATCGCTAAACGCCGCCCCAAAAAACGACAACGGCAGGAAAAACGCCGCGCAATCCGCGGAACTAAAGCTCGACCAAAAGCAGTACTCGGTAGACGAACTCAAGGCCTTAGCCAACCAATACCGCAATGCGAGAAATAACCTCGGCCTCGTCGCCGTCCTAAAGATTTGGACAGAAAAAGAGCCCCGGCGCTTCGACATCCGCCTCGAGCTCGGCGCTATATACATCTCCCAAAACAAGCTAATAGACGCAGCGCAGGTACTGAACGAGGCCTCTTCCATAATACCCTCCGACGAGGCGCCGCACCGCCTGCTCGCGCAAATCTACAAGAGCCAAGGGAACGACAGCCTGCGCTACTTGCACCTTGTGAAAGCCGCCTCGCTCGCTAAACGGAATTGGGAGAATCAGTACAATTTGGGCATGTACCACGCGTCCAAGGGTCAAAACCAAAAGGCCGAGGCGTTCTTGATCAATACTATGGAGCTAAAGCCCGGGTTTGCCGCGGCTAAGTTTGAGTACGCGAAACTCATGCTTGAAAAAGACGACGTTGAGTCCGCGTTTCGAAAGTTCGACGAAGCCCTATTGATAGAGCCGGAAAACTATGTCTATATGGCATTCTACGCCTACGCGGCGGCCATTAGCGGGCGCGCCACCGTCTCCTCCGGCAATATTCGCGAAGCTCTCAAGTTTGCCCCCCGGAACCCGCAGGCGCTCAGGATGGCGGGGCTTATACATATGTACAACGGCAATATTTCCGCTGCGGAGAAGTCGCTCAGAGCGGCCCATCGGTATTCCCCCACCGATGCTTTGGTCATTGAGTCTTTGGGCGACGCTCTCGCGGCGGATTTTAAATTCAAGGAGGCCTGCGCCAACTACCTGACGGCGTGGCAGACCGCCGGCTACAGCGAGCGGATCGCGTTCAAGCTCGGGAAAACGCTCTCCTTAGACAGAAAGCACAGGGAGGCGAAAGACTTCTTGGAAGCCATCGCCTCCAAGAGTTCTAAGAACGGCGAGGCGCTCTACTGCCTCGCGGAAGTTTACTGCGAACTCGGCGACATGAACCGCGCAAACGCGCTCGTCAGCCGCCTAAGCGACGGCAAAAACGCAGTCTGGCGCCAGTTAGCGCAGGGGCGCATACACGAGGCGCGCAGCGACTCCGACCTCGCCCGCACAGCCTACTCGGCGGCGTACATAATCGCCCCAAGCAACGCCTTAGTCAACGCAAGCCTCGGGCGTATGCTCTTCAAGCAGGGCGAAATCGATTCGGCTATAGCATTTTTCGAGGCCGCCGGCGCGCTCGACCCGGCAAACATCAACAATATCATAGACAAGGCCAGGGCCTACGAAAAGAAAGGCGACCACGCCGATGCTATTAGCAT
>JAIRUL010000210.1 GCA_031254445.1 Chitinispirillales bacterium | reverse complement strand
GGCTACCCCGCCTACGTGGCCACAGTCCAAAACCCGACGCCGGAGCTGATGGGCACGTACTTCCGCGTCCGCATAGGCACGTTCGACAACATGACGGAGGCCAAAGCTTTCGCCGAGGGCACGCTTGCGTCCGCCGGGTACGAGTACTGGATAGACAGGAAGGCCAATGATAACGTCGGCATAGACGGCGCCGGATTCGGCTCGGGCGGGCAGCAGCAGTACAATCAGTATCAGGCCGCCCCCCCCGCCCCCGCTCAGCAACATCAACAACCGGCGCCCGCGCCCGCAACGGCGCAGCAGCCCGCGCCGCCTCCGCCCCCCCCCCCGCCGCCGCCTCCGCCGCCGGGGTTACAGCCCCAACAGGCAACCCAGCCAGCGGCGCAGCCGCAGAGGGATTGGGGCGCTGAGGATTGGGGTTCGGACGACTGGTGAGCCGAAAAAACACGGCCGCCGCGCAAAAATCTGTCGCCATACAAAATTTAGGATGCAGCAAGAACCTAATCGACGGGGAGCGCATACTCGCGCTCTTCGCGTCTAATGGGTTCTCGGTCGCTAGCGACGCTTCCCTCGCCGACATAATAATAGTAAACACGTGCGCGTTCATAAAAGAGGCCAAAGAAGAGGCCATCGACACCGTCTTGGAAATGGGCGGGCTGAAGAAGTCGGGGCGCTGCAAGGCGTTAATCGTTAGCGGCTGTTTCTCCGAGCGTTACCGCGGCGCGGTTAAGAAAGAATTCCCGGAGGTTGACGTTTGGGCGGGGGTGGATGACTGGGGGGAAATATTATCGTCGCTTATACGGGACGGCCTTGGGGACGGCGGAGCGGTTTCGCCATCAATGCAAGGCGGTTTGGGGGATGATACCGGCGATAACGTAGGATTCAAGCGGGTTCTAAGCGAACCGCTGTCAACGCAGCACATAAAAATCGCCGAGGGATGCTCCCACAAATGCTCGTTCTGCGTCATCCCGTCCATCCGCGGGAAATTCAAAAGCCGGAGCGTAGACAGCATAATACAAGAGGCCGATTGGCTTTACGGGCAAGGGGCGAGGGAGCTGATTTTAGTAGCCCAAGACACCTCTTTTTACGGCAGGGACATCGGCGCTAACTTGGTCAAATTGCTAGAATCGCTGCTCAAAAGCACGGATTTCCCGTGGATAAGGATGATGTACCTCCATCCGCAGTTTGTGAGCGACGGCTTACTATCGCTAATCGCCGCCGAACCACGCCTCTGCCGCTACTTCGACATACCCCTGCAGCACATATCCGACGCTATCCTCGCGTCAATGAACAGGTCCCCCCTATCGCGAGGCATCTACAAGCTGATAGAGCGAATAAGAACCGCCGTAGGCGGCGCAGCGCTGCGAACCTCTTTTATCATCGGCTTTCCCGGCGAGACGGAAAAAGAGTTCGGCGAGCTAAAAAATTTCATACAATTCGCCAAATTCGACAAGTTAGGCGTCTTCCCTTTCTCCCCCGAAGAGGGCACGCAAGCCTACGCCATGCGCCCGCGCCCAAAAGCCAATACCGTCCAAAGGCGCTGCGACGAGTTGATGTCAATACAGCAAGAAATCAGCCGGGAAATTTTGGAGGCGAAAGTGGGCATTGACACTGAGGTAATAATTGACCGCATAAGCGACGACCCCGACTTCAACTACGAAGCTAGGACGCGCGCCGACGCGCCGGAGGTGGACGGGCGGGTGTTCGTGTCGTCGGGGGACTTTGAGGCCGGGCGGATAACGACGGTGAAAATTATCGGGGCGAGCGATTACGACCTTTACGCATAGGTTTCGGCGCCGGGGTTGATGTTGATATGGCAGGCGGTGGGCGCAAAAGAATATTAGGCCAATACAATTTGACTACCCCCCGCGCCAAATATTATCTTCACTACTTCTAAATACCGCTGCCATTGCGCCTGAAAAACCGAAAGCGAGGCTCTGCAATAGAAAAAGGAAAGCTCATTTACACCGGCAAGACCAAGGACGTCTACGAGCTCCCCGACGGGAACTACCTCCTAAAGTTCAAGGACGACGCAACCGGCGAAAACGGCGTTTTCGACCCGGGGTCGAACGCCGTCGGGTTGACCATAGACGGCGCGGGCCGCGCGGGGCTGCGGCTTACGCAAATGTTTTTCGAGGCGGTAGGCGCGGCGGGCATCCCCACGCACTACGTTTCGGCGGACATCGGCGCGGCGGCCATGGTGGTGAAACCGGCGGCGGTGTTCGGCAAGGGGCTTGAGGTGATTTGCCGCTACCGCGCCGCCGGGAGTTTTTTGCGCCGCTACGGGGCGTACGTCGCGGAGGGCGTGCCTCTCGACGCCTTTGTGGAGGTTACGATAAAGGACGACGGGCGCGGCGACCCGCCAATAAGCGGCGACGCGCTTGAGATGCTTGGGATTTTGTCTAAGGGCGAGTACGAAACGCTTAATGATATGACCAAGAAAATCGGCTCCATCATAAAGGAAAAACTTGCGGAGAAGGGGCTTGAGCTTTACGATATTAAGTTTGAATTTGGGCGGGTCAAACCGGGCAATGAGATTGCCCTTATAGACGAAATATCCGGCGGCAACATGCGGGCCTACAAGGGCGGCGTGTACATTGAACCTTTGCAGCTTGAGAAACTGATGTTGACATGAGCAAAACTTTTTACCCCGACCGCCGGAAGCTGCTTAAGCAATATTCCGCGCTGCTGCCGTGCTACATGGCGGCGCTTGAGGTATTTCAGGCGCGGCTCAAGGCGGCGCTTGGCGACTCCGGCGTGCATTTCACCATGAAGTGCCGCGTCAAGGCTTTTGATTCCTACTATGCGAAGCTGCTCAAGCGCAAGTCCGGCGAGAGGCGGACGGGCGAGGCGATTCCTATTCACGACATCATGGGGACGCGCGTGGTGTGCCCGTTTTTGGACGACGTGGAGGTCGTTGAGATTTGCCTGCGCGACGCGTTTGCGGTGCACGAGGTCGAGCACAAGGGGGCCGAGCGCACCTTTCGGGAGTTTGGGTACTCGTCTACGCATTTGCTTCTTGAGATTCCGCAGGACATACGCGGGCAGTTCCCCGACCTAAATTTGAAGATAGCCGAGGTTCAGGTGCGGACGTTTTTGCAGGACGCGTGGGCGGAGGTGGAGCACGAGCTTATTTACAAGAACAGCAACAATATTACGCCGATGGACGAGCCGCTGCGGAGGAAGCTGGCGGCGCTGAACGCCAACCTATCGCTCTCCGACGACATTTTTCAGGAGATACGCGACTACCAGCGGCGGCTGCACTGCGAGCTTAACAAGCGCCGGTATTCGTTCACGGCGCAACTGGACGGCATCAAACCAGGGCTTACTGCGGCGGCGCCGGCGGGGCCGGCCGGCGGCAACGGGAAAATCGGCGCGGGGGAAGAACTCGACGGCGATATCCCGGAGCTCGCGTCGAACAACAAGGATCAGCTGCTTCTGAGCGCGCTCAACGCGCACAACGAGAAAAAATTCCCGCTTGCCATACGCATTTACACAAAGATATTGGAGCAGGACGTGCCGGCGTACATCAGGGCGTTGGTGTTGATACACCGGGGGAAAGCATATTTCTCGCAGTCGAACTACCGCGACGCCCTGAGCGATTTCCGCGCGGCGGCGAAGTGCGAGCCCACGAACAACAGGGCGTTTTACCATTTGGGGATAGTGAGCCGCATCTTAGACGACAACAACTCCGCTTTAGCGGCGCTGCAATCCTGCATAGAGATCAACCCGTTCCACGTAGACGCCCTATTCGCCCTGAGCGGCGTGTACTTCGACACCGGCGACTACCCGGGGGCGCTCGAATACTGCGAAAAGGCGCTTCTCGTGGAGCCGGATTCCGTGTCCGTCAAGGAGTTTCGGAAGTTAGTCATTTCTCGGATGAAGCTGTGAAAAGTATCACTAACGGAGGATATAAAACACATGGTTCGGCTTGAAGATGTAACAATCGTGGCAAGCGTTATCGGCATAGCGAAAACAGTGCCGGTGAGTGTGGTCGTGAAGAAGTGGCATGGCACAAACACTATAAGGGATTCACGTCATGATAATTGAAAATCTTCTTATTGCTTGCGACCAGCGTTTAAAAAATAATCGACATGGGAAACCTTGTCCAAATGATGGCATTAATAATGGATGTGAGAGTTGTTTACACTCGATTCATTTTCCGACCGAAGACTCACCACAAAAAAAATATGATTGTGTGCATATGGCAGATTATTATGTGTGTAAATATACGTATAAATATACGTCAGAGCTTATCTATGCTTTCGATCAATTAAGCGATTTACTTAAACGCTCTGAACATCTTAACGTACTTTCTTTCGGTTGTGGGCCATGCACTGACCTATTAGCATTAGATTTCTTGAGGCATACAAAAAAATTCTCATATAGCAGCATAAGTTTTCGTGGGATTGATTACAACACATCTAACGTTTGGAATAAGGTTCATGCTGATATAATGAGAATAAAAAATCAAAGCACTGATATTACGTTTGAATACCGAGATGCCTGCGAGATAATAAATGATTTAGTAGAGACAACGTGGATTCCAGATATTGTTACTTTTCAATACTTTTTTTCAGATATGGGCAAAAACACAGAGCCATCCGCTATAAATGAATTTCTTTGCAAGTTAGCTACATTTGCAAACAATAACATGAGAGAACATTCTTACATCGTCTTAAATGACATAAATCTTTCTACAACATACCCTAGTGGTTGTAGAGAATATTTTAATAAGCTATTCGAGTGCTTACATAAAG
Source organism: Chitinispirillales bacterium (assembly GCA_031254445.1). GTDB lineage: Bacteria > Fibrobacterota > Chitinivibrionia > Chitinivibrionales > Chitinispirillaceae > GUT77. The sequence goes on along the minus strand of JAIRUL010000210.1, from coordinate 7,565 downwards.
GACGGTTTATTATGGATTTTGGTTATTTTCATAACGATTCACAGCCACACACTTATGCCTATGGTCATAAATTTGAGAACAATACACTTTTTTTCAAAACTAATTCAATGGCAATGTATAACCCACCTAGTAACTGCTCAAGTGCACAGATGTTAATCAAGAAAGATGGTAAAACTACATGATAATAAGCGCAAGTCGGCGAACCGATATCCCCTCCTATTATTCTGATTGGTTCTTCAATCGAATCAGAGAGGGATTCGTTTTTGTACGTAATCCAATGAATGCGCATCAAGTCAGTAGCATCAAACTCACACCAGATGTTGTGGATGCTATTGTGTTTTGGACAAAAAATCCGCTACCGATGCTCGATCGACTTGATGATTTGAAAAATTATACCTATTGTTTTCAGTTTACAATCACGCCATACGGAAAAGATGTGGAACCAAACATACCATCTAAAAATGATGTTATCCTTTCAACATTCAAACGCTTATCCGACATGATAGGAGCCGACAGGATTATTTGGCGTTACGATCCTATTATGCTTAGCGAAAAGTATTCTATGGAGTACCACATTCATGCTTTTGACAAAATTGCCGCAAATTTGCATAAATACACTCGAAAAGTAACCATTAGTTTTATTGATGATAGCTATCGTGGCGTAAAAAGTAACATTAAAGCGTTGAGGCTATCAGGTTTTCCGCTTGAAACGCAAATTAAATTGAGCTCTCAGCTTGCGAAAATAGCGCATGGCTATGGCCTAACTATAGACACTTGTACCGAAGCGGTTGATCTTTGTCAATTTGGCATAGAGCATGCTCGTTGTATAGATGACCGACTTTTCAGAAAATTACTTGATTGCCACCTAAATGTTGATAAGGATAAAACACAACGCCTTGAATGCGGTTGCGTCGCCAGCATTGATATCGGAATGTACAATACCTGTAGCAATGGCTGCTGTTACTGTTATGCAAACCATAGTCACAAAGCGGTTGCCAGCAATGTTGTGAAGCATAATCCTTTATCGCCGCTAATTTCTGGTGAAATTAGTGAAAAAGATAAAATTAACGAACGTGTCGCCAAGTCGTGTAAAGACGTGCAGTTACATATCAGTGGCATATAAAACCGCTTTGCGGGCCCGATAGCCTTTAGCCCTCCAGTACCAACCAACTTTGTCTGGTGTCCATAAGTGGCACCTATTATTTCTAAAATTAGCCTCTCAGCCTCACCCCGTAAACAAACACCCCCAAATCGTCCGCCATTTTAACCGTGTCCCCCATATCGTCGACAATCGTCCTCCCCGCCTCGACCACTACCCCGCTGATTCCGTATTTTGATATTGCTTCAAGCGTTCCAGTCCCGACTACCGGCAGGTCTACCCTGTCGTCTTGGCCGGGTTCCATGATTTTGGCCATAATTCCGCCGCTGCCGCCGCCGTACTCGCGGCGTTTGGCCACGGCGCGCTTTACCAAATCGTCCGTGCCTTTTATGTTTTCGTAGGCTAAGATTTCGCCCTTGTAAATTATGACCGCTTGACCCTCGCCGGTGCGGATGTACTTTAGCATCGTGTTCCAATTTTTATTGAACGCGTCGATGTCGCCGTCCGCAGGCCGCGCTTTGCCGAGCGCGCCCTCGCCTATCAGGAGTTCGGGCATAAGCTCTTGGATGGGCCTGACCCTTAGCCCGCCGGCGTCGAACATCGAGAGTATCACCGTGAACACGCCCTTGTGCTTATTTTTCATGAAAGCTAAGCGGGCAAGGATTTTGGCGGCGTCCAAGGTGGGTTTGAGCTTCGCCTTGGCGATGCCGCCTATCATCACCACGTCGGCGACGCCGCTCTCCTTGAAAAACCGTATCACCTTTGAAATTTCGGTGGCGTAGAAGTCGCGGTATCTATCGCGGGCAACCTCGCCCCGCAAATTTTCGTCAACCTCCCCGTTTATTCCGGCAATGTAGAGGTCGTGCCCTTCGCGCTTCGCCCACGCGGCGAATTGAAAGGGCAGGCGGCGGTTTCCGGCAATCAGGCCGATTTTTCTTACGCTATCGGCGGCGGTTTTTGCGGGCATTTACGGCTCCTTTTCGCAACGATAATAATATAATATCCGGCGGGCGGACGTTTATTTTTTTTTTGCAAAACGCAAAAAATTTGCAATTTACACAGCCATTCTATATATTATATAGGTGACGCGCGGCGAGGCCGCCATGCTTTTGCTTTAGTTCGCACGGAAATTCTGAGGAATTGCACAGCAAATGAACTGGTTTAGAAACGTTGCCATCCGCAAAAAATTTTTACTGATTTTCGGGGTATTCCTCCTATTTGTGGGGGCCATAGTCTTCTATGCTATCCTGTCTATACAAGACGTGATGACCAGTTTTGTGCGCATTAACGAGGGGCCGAACCAGCGGCTTCTTTACGCCTCCGACGCCACCGTCGAGCTTTTGGACCTCCGCAGGAACAACGTGACCATGAGCACCTACGGCGACAATTCGGAGGCGGCGAAGCGCTCCTACGTTCAGTGCAACAACAATCACGAGGCGTTTCTCAAGATATTGGACACTTGGGAGGCGAACCTAAAAAACGACCCGTTCTTGCCCACCGACGAGAGGCGCTCCCAACTGCAAAACCTAACGGAGGTGCGTAAAAAGCTCGCCGAGTACATGGACTACGTAAAGGAGATGTACGGGGCGCTTGTCCTTATGCGCGACGCCCAAAAGGTGGCGGAGCTGAACGCGAAGTGCTCGCCTATTGGGAACCAGCTTGTAAACCAGATAGGCACCAACCGAAAGCTGACGCAGCTCTTCATAGACTACCAAATGAAAGACGCGAACGCGCACGCCGACACCGCGGTGTTAATCATCGGCGTCCTCGCCGCGATGATTTTGGTGATCTCGCTCTCGAGGGACCTCTTCATCTCCTACCTCATAACGTCGCCGATCAACAAGATGAACCACTCCGTCAAGGAGATAGAGAAAGGCAACCTGAAGTACGCGATACGCATCCCGCAGAAAGACGAGCTCGGGCAGCTCTCCAACCACATCGGCGACATGGTGGACAAGATCGCGGAGATGAACTCGTCCATCACCATCTTGGACCAGTTGGAGGTGATGGTTTTCATTACGGACATGGACTACAACCTTCTCTCCGTAAACGACCTGTTTTGCCGCCTTAAGGGCGTGGAGCGCATGGCCTCGCTCGGGAAAAAGTGCTACGCGGTGGTCTCGGATTCAAGCGAGCCCTGCCCGTTCTGCCCGCTGCCCGACTTCTACCCTAGGAGGGACGCCCTCCCGACAAGCGATTGGGAGCGGCCGCTTACGGTCGTGGGCAAGGAGGCCGGGCAGACGCAGGAGCTGTGGTATTCGTGCCGCTCCGCCATTATCCGCTGGACAGACGGGTCGCCTGTGCTCTTCAACGCGTACACGGACGAAACCATCATGAAGCAGCACTTAGAGCAGTTGGCCAGCAACGCTCACGAGGCCGAGGAGGCGTCCCGCATAAAGTCGTCGTTCTTAGCGAACATGAGCCACGAAATCCGCACGCCGATGAACAGCATCATCGGGTTTTCGGAGCTCGCGCTCGACGACAACGCCCTGTCGCATAAAACCAAGGACTTCTTGGACAAGATAAAATCCAGCTCCGAGGGGCTTCTCGGCATCATCAACGATATCCTAGACATCTCTAAAATCGAGGCGGGGAAAGTCGTTTTGGAGAACATCCCGTTTGACCTGCACGAAGTCTTCAAGGTGTGCCAGAACATCATTACGCCCAAGGCCGCGGCCAAAAACGTCGAGCTCTTCTGCTATTCGGAGCCTACGCTCGGCAAGAAGCTGATCGGCGACCCGGTGCGCCTGCGCCAAATTATCCTCAATCTGCTTACAAACGCCGTCAAGTTCACCAACTACGGCATAGTTAAGGTTTTAGCCTCGGTTGTAGGCTTCAACGAAGAGGCCTCGACGGCGGCGATCCACTTCGAGGTGAAGGACTCCGGCATAGGGATGAACGAGGAGCAGCTCGCGAAAGTGTTCGACCCGTTCACTCAGGCCGACAACAGCACCACGCGCAAGTACGGCGGCACGGGGCTGGGGCTCTCCATCACTAAGAATTTCGTGGAGCTGATGGGCGGCGACCTCAAGGTAGAGAGCGCCATAGGCATCGGCAGCAAGTTCTATTTCGACGTGACTTTCCCTACCTGCGACGCGGACACGAAGACCGAGTCTTTCGGCGACGGCCTGGGCGGCGGCTCAAGCGACATGAAGAAGCCGATGTTCCGGGCAGAAATTTTGGTTTGCGAGGACAACGAGATGAACCAGATGGTCATAACGGAGCACCTTGCGCGCGTGGGCATAAAGACCGTCATCGCGGAGAACGGCAAAGTCGGCGTTGAGGCGGTGTCGTCGCGCATGGCAAAGGGCGAAAAACTCTTCGACCTCATCTTCATGGACGTGCACATGCCGGTCATGGACGGGCTCGAGGCCGTCAAAAAGCTCGCCGAAATCGGCAACACGATACCCATAGTCGCGCTCACGGCGAACGTCATGACCACCGACCGCGAGGCTTACAAGGAGTACGGCATGAACGAATACCTGTCAAAGCCCTTCGCGGCGCAAGACCTGTGGAGCTGCCTGCTCAACTACATCGAACCGCTGTCGCGCGAAGAGGCCGCGGCGGTGACCGCTGCGGCGGCGGCAACCGCCGGAGCGGAGAATGAGGCCGCGCAGGCGCAAGAGGTCCAGCAGCAATCGGAAGACGACAAGCTGCGCATGCGCCTCATATCGAATTTTCTCAAAGACAACAAAACAAAAGACCAAGACATCAAAAACGCCATAGACGCCGGCGACATCAAACTGGCGCATAGGCTGGCGCACACGCTGAAGGGCGTAGCGGGGCTTGTAGGGCAGCCCGGGCTGCAAAGCGCCTCCTATGCAATAGAAAACGCGCTCAACACGGGCGACGTCCAAACCGCCGTCGGCGGCTTAGGGCTGCTCGGGGCGGAGCTGAAGAAAACGCTCGCCGAGCTTGCGGCCGTTTGGGAGGCCGCGCAGCCGAAAGCGGCGGCGCAGGAGCCGGCCGCCGCCAGCATAGACAAATTCCAGGCCTTGGCGCTAATCGACAAGGTGCGCCCGCTCCTAGAAAGCGGCGACTCCGACTGCATAGCGCTGGTAGAGGGCCTGAAGTCGATCCCCGAATCGAAAAAACTTATAGAGCAAATAGAAGATTACGACTTTGAGCTTGCGCTTGAAACACTTGACGAAATAAAGCGAGGGTTAGTGGCATGAATCCATACAGCGAGCAAAAAAAGCTCAGTATCCTTATTGTCGACGACGAACGGTCGAACATCGACGTGCTCAGCCACATCTTGAAGGAGAAGTACAAGCTATACATAGCTAAGAACGGCGAGGGCGCGATCAAAATAGCCCGCGAAAACGTGCCGGACCTCATCCTGTTAGACGTCATCATGCCCAACATGGACGGCTTCGAGGTCATCCGCGAGCTCAAAAAATCCGACCACACGAGCAAAATCCCGGTCATCTTCATCACCGGCCAAGACAGCAAGGAGGACGAGGTTAAGGGTTTAAACGAGGGGGCGGTGGACTATATCACCAAGCCTTTCCACAGCACTATAGTAGAGGCGCGCATCCGCATACATATGCAGATAATTGACCAAATGCGAATAATCGAGCGCATGAGCATCATGGACGAGCTGACGGATTTGCCGAACCGGCGCTACTTCAACGACCAGCTAACAAGGGAGTGGGGGCGCGCCATAAGGGAGACGCTGTCGATAAGCCTGCTTATCATAGACGTAGACAAGTTCAAGGTCTACAACGACACTTTCGGCCACCCGCAGGGCGACGCGCTCCTGCAGACAGTAGCCTACGTATTTAAGGAGTCTCTGAGGCGCCCCGCCGACTTCGTGGCGCGCTGGGGCGGCGAGGAGTTCATAATGCTCCTGCCCGGCTCGGACTTGGAGGGCGCGATAAGCGTGGCCGAGAGGGTGCGGTCGTCTGTGGAAAACACCATAATACCGTGCATCGACGGGACGTCGACGTGCGCGACGATCAGCATAGGCATAAACTCGGAGCGCCCGATAGTAAACTTGCCCGCCGCCGGGTTCGTGTCGAGGGCGGACAAAGCGTTGTACTCGGCAAAGCAGACAGGGAGAAATAGGGTTATTGTTTATGAAGAGGGTATGTGAGGGTAGATTTTGACTTTTGTTTAATTAAGGCCATCGATATATTTTTGCCATTTCCGCCATAACGTTTGAAGCGCCGATATTATTTTTATATCTACATCGGCTGATATGTCGATTGGCATTTAGTTGGTGTATCGATACCCATTCATAATAACGAGGGCGCTTTTGTTATCTTCATCCATTAATAAGATTAACGCGCTGCTGTTATTCGCCGCGCTGACGCTGTTTCCCGCGGCGGCGCAGAGAGCGGCCGCCGAGTCCAGCGTGTTCCCCGCCCCCGACATCCTAAAACACAACATTGCGTTTTGGATTCGCATTTACACCGAAATATCCCTCAAAGAGGGGCTTCTGCACGACCGCGACTATCCGCAGGTCACTTACGAAAAAGTTTTTGCGGGCGAGAGGACGGGTAAAGCGCTTAGCGAGCACATCGACTCCCGGCGCAAAATTTACGCAAACGCCGTCGCCGCCGTGCGGGATTCCTCCCCCGACAAGTGGGGCGCTGCCGAAAAGCGCGTGGCCGAGCTCTTCAAGCTCGCCCCCGAGGGCGCGATGGCGGACGCCGAGAACCGCATCCGCCACCAAACGGGCCAGCGCGAACGCTTCAGGCAAGGGCTTGAACGCTCCACTATGTACTTAGACACAATTTCCGCGATACTCAAGAAGCACGGAGTCCCAGACGAGCTTAAATACCTGCCGCACGTGGAGTCGTCGTTCGACGCCGAAGCGTATTCGCGGGTGGGCGCGGCGGGCCTTTGGCAGTTCATGCGCTCCACAGGCCGGCTCTACATGAAAGTAGACTACATGATAGACGAGCGCAGCGACCCAATAATCTCGACAAACGCAGCAGCCAAATTCCTGCGCGCCAACTACGACATGCTGCAAACGTGGCCCCTTGCCATCACCGCCTACAACCACGGCCCAAACGGCATGCGCCGCGCCGCGGAGAGCCTCGGCACGCGCGATATATCCGTTATACTCCAAAAACACGAAAGCTCGTCGTTCAAGTTCGCCTCTAAAAACTTCTACGGCTGCTTTTTAGCCGTGCTGCAAATAGCGGAAAAGCCCGATAAATACTTCAAGAACCTCAAATACAAGCCGGCATTCTCGGCAACAAGCGTAAATCTGCCGTTCGCGATAAAGCCGGACGCGCTTTGCAAATCGCTCGGCATAACGGAAGCAGAATTCAAGGCGCTGAACCTAAGCCTGCGCCCGATAGTCTTTTCGCAAAAGAAGCCCATTCCGGCGGGGTACCCGGTGAACGTGCCGGATAAAATAAGCGCGGCGGACGCCCTAGCGGCCATCAACCGCACCCCCGCGCCCCAGCGCGCCGCGCCGAGGGAGGCGGAGCCCGACGCCGACGGCTACTACACC
>JAIRUL010000207.1 GCA_031254445.1 Chitinispirillales bacterium | reverse complement strand
TCTGAAAAAGATTTTAAAAAAAAGGAATACCTTATGAACATCAAAAGAACATCGGTTATAGCTAGCATTGTTATTGCCATCGCCCTATCGGCATCCGTTTGCGGCGGCAAAGCCGCCATTGGCGAGAAGATTGAACTGACAAAGATGAATATTTTAGACGGCAAAGTAGAAATACTCATTCCGTCGTCCTTTAAAATTATGTCGGAAGAATGGCTTAAACTAAAATATCCTAACGAAAATAGGCCGTCGCTCGTTTACACTAATGATGACGGCTCGGTTGACGTTGGATTTCGTTATACGGAATTAGTGGGTAATCTGCCCGAGCTGCGGGACAACTTAAAATCTGCGTTCACCAACCTCTATCCTTCGGCGAAGTGGTATAGATGCGGCATAGAAGGCATAAACGGAAAAGAAGCCGTAGTTTTAGAGTTTATCTCGCCGGCCATTGATACCGAGATATACAATTTGTTGTGGATTACTATTCTTGACGGCAAGCTGATGTTTAGTACTTTCAATTGCACAAAAAAGCAATTGGGCGATTGGAAGGAGGCCGCGGGCCGTATAATGGGGTCATTTAGGGAGCTTTGATCCGAAATCAAAAAATAAAAGGCTTTGGCTTTAAAGCCAAAGCCAACATCAATATCAAAGGAGGCAAATTATCAACAAATTCCGAACACCACCCAGAAGGGACGACGGGACGCGCATCAACAACGAGATCCGCGTCCCTCGCGTGAGAGTGGTGGCTCCGGACGGAGAGCCGCTTGGCATTCTGCCCATTTCCGACGCGATAGCGCGCGCCGGCGACTACGCCTTGGACCTCGTCGAGGTCGCGCCGAGCGCGGACCCGCCGGTGTGCAGGATCATGGACTACGGCAAGTTCAAGTACGAGAAGTCCAAGAAGGCGAAGGAGGCGAAGAAGAAGCAGCACGTGATGCACCTCAAGGAGGTAAAGCTGCACCCTAAGACGGACGAACACGACTTCAACTTCAAGCTCGACCACGCGCGCAAGTTCCTTATAAAGGGCGACCGCGTGAAAGCGACGGTGGTCTTTCGGGGGCGCGAGATAACGCGCTTAGACTTCGGCAAGCAGATGATAGAGCGGATAGACGCCGGGCTTGCGGACTTGGCGACGGTGGAGATGGCGGCCAAGATGGAGGGGCGGAACATGATATCCATCTACGTGCCCGACAAGGCGAAAGTGAAAGAGTACCTGCGCAAGCACGAGCTGGAGGAGAAGAAGCGGGTGGAAGAGGGGAGGCCTATAGAGGTTGCGGAGGAGACGGAGTACGTGGAGGACGTTATGGAGGAGGAGGAGGAGGAAGATGGGGATGATTCTCAAGAGTGATGCGGTTGCGGTACGATGCGGCAGGATGGCGGGACGGTGACGGTATTATCAGCCGGATACATAACATTAATCAATAATAACCTCGGCCACGGCGTTTCCCGTCGGCCAAAGAGAAAAGGGAGTGTCAGATGCCAAAGATGAAGAGCAGGTCGGCAGCGCGCAAGCGTTTCAGCCTCACGGCGAACGGCCACGTCAAGCGGAGGAAGGCGTTCAAGAGCCACATCCTCAACAAGAAGGACAGGAAGCGCAAGCGCAGCCTGAGGAAGTCGGCGCTCGTTTACGACGGCGTGGAGAAGAAGGTGGCGCTCATGATACAGATGTAGCCGTCTGTAGGTCGGCAATTTGCCGCGTGAGGTTTTCAAGCATTGCGTGTCTTTTTCGTATTGTTTAACGTATTACGGAATCAACGCCGTAAATTCAACAAAATATTATAAAGAAGGAGTTTGGACTATGCCGAGGGCAAAAACAAGGGTCGCGTCGCGCGCGCGCCGCAAAGCTATAATCAGCCAGACCGCCGGGTATTTCAGCAAGCGCAAGAATTGCATCACAATCGCGAAAGACGCGATGTACCGCGCGGGCGTGTACGCCTACAGGGACCGCAAGCAGAACAAGCGCAACTTCCGCTCGCTGTGGATCGTGCGCATAAACGCCGCCGCGAGGCTAAACGGGACGACCTACGGGAAGTTCATCTCGGGGCTGAAAGTCAAGGGGATAGAGCTAGACCGCAAGTCGCTGGCGCATCTGGCGTTGCACGAGCCTGAAGCGTTTGCAAAGCTCGTGGTGACGGTGTCGGCATAGATTTGGGGATGCGTTTTAAAGATAAACACTGGAACCGTAGCATGGTGTGGATTATGGGGTTCTCCCCCACTGTGTACGCTTCCAGCTACAGGACATTTTTGTTTATGTACTTTTCGCTGATAATTTGCGCAACAATGCTTTTGAATAAACAGCTGCCCATGCTAACAACGAGCAGGGTTTTCGCCGGTTTGTTCATTGCTGTTTGCGCGCTTTCGTATATGTTAAATATTTTTGTCATACACTACGCAAACAGCCATTTATGAGTTACACGGAGATGCTATGGAATACACTACAATAGAATCGCTAGAAGCCCTGCGCAATGCGGCGGACGCCGAGTTTGCGGCTATCGCCTCGGAGCAGGACGCGGAGGGTTTCCGCCTCAAGTACCTCGGCAAAAAGGGGATACTGCGCGACCTCGTTAAGTCGCTCGGCTCTATGTCCCCGGAGGAGCGCAAAACTTTCGGCGCGGCGGCCAACTCCCTGCGCCAAGGCGTCGAGGAACGCTTCGCCGCCGCGCCGTGGCGCGGCAACGCATCGGCGGAGGAGGATCTTGGGTTCGACCCTACCCTACCCGGCTACCCGTTCCCCGCCGGCAGCCTGCACCCGCTATCGAAGATCCGGAATCAGATAGTAGAGATCTTCGCGGGGATGGGCTTCTCGGTAGCCTACGGCCCGGACGCCGAGAGCGACTACTACAACTTTCAGGCGCTGAACATGCCGCCGCTCCACCCCGCCCGCGACATGCAGGACACGTTCTACATCGGCCAAAACGCCGTGCTGCGGACGCACACGTCGCCGGTGCAGATCCGCGTTATGGAGGCGCAAAAGCCCCCCATCCGCGCAATCATGCCCGGCCGCGTCTACCGCAACGAGGAGATCAGCGCGCGGAGCTACTGCATGTTCCATCAGGTCGAGGGGCTATACGTCGACGAAAACGTCAGCTTCTCCGATTTGAAGGGAACGCTCCTAGCCTTCTCGCGGCAATTTTTCGACGAAAACACGAAGATCAAAATCCGCCCCAGCTTCTTCCCGTTCACGGAGCCAAGCGTCGAGGTTGACGTTGAATGCTTCCTGTGCAAAGGCAACGGGTGCAGCATATGCAAGCAAAGCGGCTGGTTAGAGATCCTCGGCGCGGGGATGGTTCACCCGAACGTCTTTAGAGCCTGCGGGGTTGACCCTGAAAAATACACCGGGTTCGCTTTCGGGATGGGAATAGAGCGAAGCGCGCTTTTGAAGTACGGGATTGACGACATAAGGCTGTTTTATGAGAACGATGTTAGGTTCTTGAGGCAGTTTTGAAAGGCAAAGTTCATCATTAACCAATATAACTTAGGCGCACAAAATGAAAATCGTCTACAGCTGGCTAAAAGACTTCGTCGACATCTCCGCCCCGGCCAATCAAGTCGCCGACGCGCTGGCTAGCGCCGGCATCGAGGTGGCGTCCGTTACGGAGATTTCCATTCCGCAGGGGGTCAAGGTCGCCCGCGTCGTGTCGCGGCTCCCCCACCCAAACGCCGACAAGCTCTCGCTCTGCAAGGTTGACGCCGGCCTGGGCGAGCCTCTTCAAGTAGTCTGCGGCGCGCCGAACGTCGCGGAGGGGATGACGGTGGCGCTGGCCACGGTCGGCACGGAGCTTTCTAAGGATTTCAAAATCGGCAAGGCGAAGATCCGCGGGTTGGAGTCCTTTGGGATGCTATGTTCGGAGAAAGAACTGGGGATCTCGGACAACCACGGCGGGATAATGCCGCTGCCTAGCGATTACGCTTTGGGCGCGCCGCTCTCCGATTACATCCCATACGACGCGGTCATCGAGATAGAGATCACCCCCAACCGCGGCGACTGCCTTAGCGTAATAGGCGTGGCGCGGGAGGTCAGCTCCCGCTTCGGCGTGCCGCTGAAAAACACGGCGAAGAGGCCGCCGGAGCAAGGCGGCGCGGCCATAGCCGAGGCCATATCGGTAGAGGTGGAGGACAAAAGCCGTTGCCCGCGCTACATGGGGCGGCTCGTGCGCAACGTCACCATAGGCCCGTCGCCGGAGTGGATGCGCAGGCGGCTGACGCTCGCGGGGCTGCGGCCAATCAACAACGTGGTCGACATAACCAACTACATCCTCGTCCAATACGGCCAGCCGATGCATGCGTTCGACTACAATACTATAGAGGGTAAGAAGATCATCGTAAAAACCGCCGCGAAGATGGGCATCGATTGCTTTGCCACGCTCGACGGCGCGGAGCGCAAGCTGGCCGGCGACGACCTGCTTATCTGCGACGGTAAGCGCGCGGTGGCGCTGGCCGGCGTTATGGGCGGCGCGGGGTCGGAGATCAAGGATTCGACGAAAGACGTCTTCTTCGAGTGCGCTTTCTTCGAGCAGGGCGGCGTCCGCAAGACCTCGAAGCGCCTCGGGCTCTCCACAGACTCGTCCTACCGCTTCGAACGCGGGGTTGACCCCGCGCAGGGGCTTTTCGACGCGTTAGACACCGCGGCGGAACTCGCGCGGGAACTCGCCGGCGGAAGCGTGGTCAGCGGCGCCATCGACACCAACCCAAACCCGCTGCCCGACAAGGTGATAACGCTGCGCCCGTCGCGCGCCGAAAAGGTTTTGGGGCTAGAGTTCCCCGCCGAGAACATAATCTTTTCTCTTAGCTCTCTCGGAATAAAGTGCTCAAAGCAGCCCGCCGGCCTCCTGTCGTGCACGGTGCCCCACTTCCGCCACGACATCTCCGAGGAGATCGACCTCATCGAGGAAGTCGGGCGGCAGCACGGCTACGACAACATCCCCGCCGCCGAGAGCGTGGGCGTTAGGCTCGTAAGGCAGCCGCCGACCGCAGAGAAAAACCGCGACATGGCGAGGCGCGCGCTCTGCTACTTCGGGCTGAACGAGGTGATGACGAACAGCATGGTCTCGGAGGCAAGGCGAAAGCTCCTAACGCCGGACGCGGAACCTGTAAAAATCCTGAACCCGCTGAACCCCGACATGGCGGAGATGCGGACGTCAATGGCCGCGTCCCTTTTGGACGCGGTGGCTTACAACCTGAACCGGAAAAATCAGAACAATAGGCTCTTCGAAATCGGCAAGGTGTTCACGCCCGACAACAAAACAGGGCTGGCCAAGGAGAGGGATATTTTGGCTATAATCGTCGAGGGCGGCTGTTTTCCGAAATCGTGGGGAAACGCCGGGCTGCCGAATGACTTCTTTGTGCTGAAGGGCATTATAGAGGCTTTCGCCGCGAACTGCGGCTTGCCGGCGCCTATTGTCGAGCGGATGGAAACCGGCGCCGGCGGGCCGCTCTACGGGGCGGAGCGAGCGAGGGTAACCGTCAAGCGCGGGGGAAAGGATGGCGGCAGGGATGGTGGCCGCAATCAAGGCGGCGGCGGAAATGATAGCGTCAACGCCGCGAATATCCGCGGGACGATGGGCCGCGTGTCGGATCAAACCTGCAAAGCTTTTGGAATCAAAAGCACGGTCTTTTACGCCGAATTGGAGCTGACCGAATGGCTGTCGGCGCCCAAGCCGCTGCCAGTGTATTCACCGCTGCCCAAATTTCCGGCATTGGAGAGGGACTTCAGCTTCGTCATGCCGGAAACGCTCTCCAGCGCCGATGCCAAAAAGGAGATAGAATCCGCCTCCCCGCTAATCAAATCCGTCCGCCCGTTCGACGTCTATCGAGGCGAAAAACTAGGGGCCGGGACGAAAAGCGTGACGTTCTCCGTAGAATTCAGGTCACCCGAAAAAACTTTAGCCGACGAGGATGTGGCTGAAGCGTGCGGGAAGATCGTGTCGTCGATGGAGAAAAAGCATGGGGCTACACTGAGAAAGTAAATTCTTTTAAATCTTTTAAAATCAAAATCTTTTAAATCTTTTAAAATCAAAATCTTTTAAATCTTTTTCAGACGAAGCCTACGGCTTCATAACGTGTGGCGGCTAAAGCCGCCACACAAAGTCAAAATCAAAATCAAAACACCGATACCCCGCCGCCTTTGACGTTGACGTTGACTTTGTGTGGCGGCTCTGCGCCACACGTTATGAAGCCGTAGGCTTCGTCTGAAAAAGATTTTAAAGAATTTGATTTTAAGACTTTGACTTCAAGAAATCCTAACCCCCCCATATATTCCGCCCAATCCCATTTTGACATTTTTTTTATTTTTTTTGCCATTGTCCCACGCCGTATATTATATTAGAATTGCGATAGTGTTACCCCGCAGTTTATGCGGGTTGTTATGATAGCACACGTAACCCATTGAAATTAGTTGTTTTTAAGGGGGTTCGGCTAACATATATTTTACATAAATTCATGAAGGGAGCAAGCGTTAATGGAAATGGATCCTTTTTCCGAATTAGAAGATACAATCAGTACCCTTGTCAAATCTAACGGCGAACTGAAAGCGGAGAACGCCAAGCTCAAGGCGAGTTCCGAGGAGGGTATGTCGGGGCTCAAGGGCGAGAACGAGCAGCTTAAGAAGCAGCTTGAGGAGCTGAGGGCGGAGAATGCGGCTCAGCGCGGCAAGATGGCATCCGCTACGGAGCGCGTTAAGGGGATGCTTGCAAAACTCAATTCGGCGCTGTAGTACCGCGCTTTTACATAGCGCCGCCTTAGTGCGGCTGGAGGAAGAGAGAGCTTATGGGCTCTGAGGTCGTTCGGGTAACAATCTTTGGGACGGATTTTAATCTCAGGTGCGACGGCGCCGACGCCGAGACTACTCGGGAGGTCGCCCAGTACGTGAATTCCAAGATAGCGGAGCTAAAAGAGCTTACCGCTTCGCGGGATGATATGAAATTGGCGGTTCTCTCCGCGCTCAACATCGCGGGGGAGCTGTTTGAAACCAAAGCCAAGTACGATGCCGAAGCGAGAAGGACGCTCGAGTGCGAGGACAAGATCAGGTCGTATGAGGAGAAGATCAAATCGATTACAGAAAAAATCGGCGGCATGAAGAAAGTGGCCGTCGGCGATTGATTGCCTTGCATTAGATTTTTGCGCCGTTTATGCAGTACCGTTTCGAAACACCGTAAACCCGATGTACGCCCTCTGTGCACGAGCCGCGCGCCGTGGTTTGTATTGATTACGCGCGGGCATTCCGACCCGCCCTCTCCCCCCAAAACCTTAAACAGAAAATGTTCCGGCGATATTTACGCGCGCCGGATTGTACATATATACATACAACCATTACTGAACGGAGGTTCTGATGTCAACCGTTTTTATATTCATCGCCTTAGCCGCCGCCGGCGCGGCGTTCATCGGCGGATTCTACTGGCGCGTCGCCGTAGACCGCAAGTACAAACGCGAGCAGGAGGCGCAAGCCAAGTGGGAGGCGGAGCGCATCCTCAAAGAGGCGAAAAACGAGGCGGAGATACAGAAAAAGACCGCCATCCTCGAGGCAAAAGACGAGTGGTTCAAAGCTAAAACGGAGTTCGAAAAAGACGCCGCCAAGACGCGCGAGACAATCAGGCAAGAGCAGCAACGCATCAAAGATGCCGACCTAGACGTAAGAAAACAGCAGGAACTGATTAACAAGCGGGAGTCTGAGTTCAACGCGCGCGAAAATTTCCTCAACTCCAAGGAGAAGACGCTGCGCACAAAGGACAACGAGCTAACGCGCCTAATCGCGCAGCAGAACGACAGGCTCGAAAAAATTTCGCAGATGACGCAGGAAGACGCCAGAAAGATGCTCCTGCAAAACCTCGAGGGGCAGGTGCGCTACGAGGCCGCGCAGATGATAAAGGACATAAAGGATCAGGCCAAAGCCGACGCCGAAAAAGAGGCCAAGGAGATTATCATCCAATCAATCCAGCGCTGCGCCGCCGACACCACCGTGGAGTCCACCGTCTCGGTCGTCCACCTGCCCAACGACGAGATGAAGGGGCGCATCATCGGGCGCGAGGGGCGCAACATCCGCTCGTTCGAAGAGGCCACGGGCATAGACGTTATCGTAGACGACACGCCGGAAGCGGTGATCCTCTCCGGCTTCGACCCCATCCGCCGCGAGATCGCGAGGCTCGCGCTCGAAAAGCTCATCACAGACGGGCGCATCCACCCGGGGCGCATCGAGGAACTCATCAAGAAGAGCGAGAAAGAACTCGAAAAAATAATGAAAGAGGCCGCGGAGGAGGTCATGTTCGAGCTTGACGTGCACGGGCTGCGCCCGAAAATCGTAGAAATGCTCGGACGCCTCAAGTACCGCACCTCCTACGGGCAAAACGTTTTGCAGCACAGCAAAGAGGTCGCGATCCTAGCGGGGCTAATGGCCTCGGAGCTCGGCTTAGACCCCAAGGTCGCCATCCGCGCCGGGCTGCTCCACGACATCGGCAAATCCATCGACCGCGAAACCGAGGGCACGCACTCGGAACTCGGCGCGGAACTCGCCTCCAAAAACGGCGAAAACGAAATCATCAGCAACGCGATAGCCGCGCACCACGAAGACGTGCCGCCGATTTCGATGTACCCGATACTCATCCAAGCCGCCGACACCATCTCAAGCACAAGGCCTGGAGTACGGCGCGAAACGCTCACGAACTACGTCAACCGCCTAACAAACCTAGAAGACATCGCGGACTCGTTCAGGGGCGTCCAGAAGACATACGTCATCCAAGCGGGCCGCGAGATAAGGGTGATGGTCGAGCCGGAGGTCATAAACGACGCGCAGGCGCAGGAACTCGCCGGCCAAATCTCGCAGAAGATACAGGACGAGATGGAGTATCCGGGCCAGATTAAGGTGACTATCATTAGGGAGATGAGATTCACCGAGTTTGCGAAATAGGGATTATGAAAATCTTTTTTGTCGGCGACATCTTCGGAAACGTAGGGAGGCGGGCTCTAGCGGAACGCCTCCCCTCTATTATTGACGCCAACGGCATAGACGCCTGCGTCGGCAACGGGGAAAACGTCTCCGGCGGGCGGGGCATGACGAAAAACCTCTTCCGCAAGCTCCGCAAGTACGGGCTAAATGTCATCACCGGCGGAAACCACTCTTTCTCGGTCGCGGATAACGACTACTCGTTCATGGAAGAACCGATAGTCCTCCGCCCGCTGAACTACCCCCCCAAAAACCTCGGCCACGGATCGACAATCTTTACGCTTAAAGACGGGCGGAACATAGGGGTAGTCAACCTGATGGGGCGCACATTCATGCACGAGTCGCTAGACTGCCCGTTCCGCATGGGGCTAGAGGAAATCAAGAAACTGCGCGAACAAACGCCCATCATCCTAGTAGACTTTCACGCCGAAGCGTCAAGCGAAAAAGCTGCCCTAGCATTCTATGTAGACGGCCTTGCAAGCGCTGTAATCGGCACGCACACGCACGTACAGACCGCCGATGAACGAATACTGCCCGGCGGCACCGCATTCATAACAGACGCAGGGATGACAGGCCCGGGGTCGTCGATTATAGGAATGAAGCCGGAGGGCGTCATCAAAAAATATCTGCTGCAAACATACGTGCGATTCGAGCCGAGCGAGGAGGGGGCGATGATTAACGGGGTTATTGTCGACGTTGACGATAACAGCGGTAAAGCGGTGTCGATATCGCGGGTCTTTGAGCGGGTGACATTTAAAGGGCAGTTTTCGGATGATTGACGAAAACACATTTGACTTCCTCCCCCCCCAAGACTCCGACCGCCCCTACACCGTCGCCGAAATCAACGCCGGCATCGCTAAAATCCTCGAACAGCACAACACCCTTGTTTGGGTCTCCGGCGAGATCAGCGGCTGG
>JAIRUL010000199.1 GCA_031254445.1 Chitinispirillales bacterium | reverse complement strand
GGCATCTGCAAGAACATAGGCAGGCAGCCCGGGTTGAACGGGTTCACGCCCTCGGCCTTGTAGAGCGCCATCATCTCCTCGTTGAACTTCTGCGGGTTGGCCTTGCCGTGCTTTTGGCGCAGCGCGGCGACCTTGGGCTGGAGGTCGCGCATCCGCGTCATCGACTTGTTGCTGCTCTGGGTCAGCGGGAACGTGACCACCTTCGAGAGGAGCGTTAGTAGAAGTATCGCTATGCCGTAGTCCTTAAAGAGCTTGTGCAAGTAGAGCAGCAGCTTTAGGATAATCTCCGCTATGGGCGGGAACCACAAGTCGGCCCAAAAGATGTAGCGCGCCCAGCTGAGCACCGGGAAGAGCGTCTTGTCGAGTTTTATGCGGTACTGCGAGAGCTCGCCCACTTTGCTCGGCCCCGCGTAGATCCACGCGGCTACCGAGTCGGCCTTAGCCTCCGACTGGTAGTAGACGGAGTAGTCTATGTCTTGGGTCTTCTTGCCCTTGCCCGACGACGGCTTGCCGCTGGCGCCGCGCCCCTCGACCCTGATGTCGGCGTCGTAGAGCGTGTCGGCGACTATCGCGGCGAAGAAGTACTTGGAGCTCATCCCGACCCAGCGGAACGCCCCCGACGGCTCCTCCACGCCTTTCTTCTTCATCTCTAAGTGGTTCACCGTGCGCCCGTCGGAGTAGTGGGCGCGCCGCCTGTCCATCTCGCCGCCGAACGGCACGTCGGGCGTCGCCTCGGAGTCCTCGATCCCGCCCGCCCAGCCGAGCGTCACTTTCTGCCCGGCTATGCCGTCGCCGCTGACCGCATAGCCGATTTTGTAAGCGTCGTCGGCGAACGTAAACACTTTCCGCACGAGCCTGCCTGAGGCGGACTTCGCTTCGAGGGCGACGGTGTAGCCGTCCGGCGAAACGGCGGCGTCGAAGAACCTGTCGTCAAACGATTCGTTGTTGACGGAGAGCTGCGCGCCGCCAAGGCTATTTCGGGGGAGCAGGTCGATGGTCTGATCCTTGCGGGGGCCGACCGCGTATTTGTAGTCTTTCGCCTTTAAGGAGACGATGCGCCCGCCCTTGGTGCTGATGGCGGCGATTATGCGGTTCGTCTCCACGATAACGGTGTCTTCAACGATTTGGGCGGCAAGGGCGGCGGAATCGGCTTCGGCCTCGCCGGCGCCCTCAATTTTCGCCCCGCCGGCCCCGGCGGCGGCCGGCGCAGGCGTTCCGCCCTCCCCGGGCTTTTCATCGGGGAGCAGCACCTTTATCTCGGCCGTGTCCTTAGCGGCGGCCTCCTTGGCGGCGGCGCGCTGGGACGGGGGCGTTACCGCGGGGACGGGCTTCTTTAGAATGGTGCCGTACCAAAATTTGTTCCACTGGGCGCTGTTGAAAAGTATTACGGTCAGCGCGATTAGCAGGATTGCTATCAACGAGTTTTTGTTCACGTCGGAGTGCCTTTCGGGATGCCTTTTGAAATTAATCTCATTAAGGTCAAAATCAATAGAATATAAATTTCGCGGCATTGAAAGTCAAATTTATTAAAATCAAAGATTAAACATCAAAATAGCGGCGGCGCTTCGCGCCATAACCCTCAACGCAACGCACGGAAAACCCATCCTCCTTGCCGTTCGCCTTTTTGTTGATTGCATACAGCGGCGCAGGGCATGGTTATCAATTTTTTCGCCATTCTCATCTTTCGTTGTTTTTAAGGCAGCGAACAGAATGCCCTAACACCGTGTAGCCGTTGTCATCGTCCACGCCGTCTTCATCGTAGCTCATGCTCAGGCGGAACGCGCCGCCAACGTCGTCATCCATCGTGTTCCACCATAAGCCGTATTCGCCGGCGCCGTGGAAGATGCCGCCGAAGCTGCGCAATCCGCCGGGCAGAGCCGAAAAACCGAACTCATCCGTGCCGTTCCCGTTATCGACGCTTAAAGCAGCCCCCTCCTCATCGTAGCCGGTGTTGTTCCAACCGCTTGCGGATTTAAGCTTCTTGCCCGCGGCCTCGTAACGGAACCATGTCGGCCCTATGATTTTCCATACCCCGCCCGCAGCCGCCATAAGACTGTCCCAATCCGTCGGCAAAGGCAAATGCCACCCATTTGGGCAAACGCTTTTAGCGGCATTCCAAGTATATAGCCTGCCGTATTTCTTGCAGTTAGATTCTCTATCATCGTAGCACCAACTGCTGTCCGCTCTTGGTTTGTAATTGAGATTCTCCGCCATCCACGTTTGATTCCCTATCTTTACCGTGTGGTATTCTTGGCCGTCTCTGGAATCGATAAAGCTGCCGCCCCCGGCGCTCTGAGACGCCGCTGGCAACGGAAAAAAGGCTATCAGCGCGACCGCTAAAACCGCGCTGCCCGGAAGAAATGATTTTTTGACGCCCATGCTGCCCCCATTGTTAGCGGTTTACAGAAATGCCTAACCTAATATGCTCGATGCATTCAATATATATCATCAACGCCTTTAAAATCAAAATCTTTTAAACCTTTTAAATCTTTTAAATCTTTTAAATCTTTTTCAGACGAAGCCTACGGCTTCATAACGTGTGGCGGCTAAAGCCGCCACACAACGTCAACGTCAAAGTCAAAGGCGGCGGCGCGGCTGGTTTGGATGTTGATGTTGACTTTGCCTTTGTGTGGCGGCTCTGCTCCACACGTTATGAAGCCGTAGGCTTCGTCTGAAAAAGATTTTTAAAAGAATTTGACTTTTATAGGCTTCGTCTGAAAAAGATTTTAAAAAGAATTTGACTTTTATAGGCTTCGTCTGAAAAAGATTTAAAAGATTAAAAGATTTTGACTTTATTGTTTCCCCTCCCCAAATAGTATTTTTATAGATTAACACTAATCTCCAAGGCAACAAAAGATGAAAACGTTCGGCATAACCGTAATCGGCTCCGGCCACGCCGGCATCGAGGCCGCGAACATCGCCGCCGCCATGGGGGCGGACGTTTTGCTTGTCACCACCCACGCCGACCTCATCGGCCACATGTCCTGCAACCCCGCCATCGGCGGCGTTGGCAAGGGGAACATCGTGCGGGAGATCGACGCGCTAGGGGGGCTCATGGGGTCGCTCATCGACCGCGCGGGGATACACTTTCGGATGCTCAACGGGAGCAAGGGGAGCGCGGTCTGGGGG
This sequence comes from Chitinispirillales bacterium, assembly GCA_031254445.1. Lineage (GTDB taxonomy): Bacteria > Fibrobacterota > Chitinivibrionia > Chitinivibrionales > Chitinispirillaceae > GUT77. Next base: position 4,787 of record JAIRUL010000199.1, on the reverse strand, counting down.
CCGCGGGCGCAGGCGGACAAGGTGCTCTACAGGGCGCTTGCGCGCCGCGCGCTTGAAGGGAACCCGCGGGTTTCCATATTGCAGGCCGCCGTCACGGGGATAGGCGCCGCGGGGGGGCGGGCGTCGTCGGTTACGCTCGACAGCGGCGAGGTTGTCGGGACGGGGGCGGTAATCGTCGCGGCGGGGACGTTTTTGAACGGCGTCATCCATACGGGGGAGAGCAGGCACGCCGGCGGGCGCGCCGGGGAACCGCCCGCGCTCGGCCTCACGGAGAGCATACGGGGCCTCGGCATCTCATCGGGCCGGCTCAAGACCTGCACGCCGCCGCGCCTTGACGGGCGGACGGTGGACTATTCGAAATTAGCCGTCCAGCGCGGCGACGGCGAGCCGTGGCCGTTCTCGTTTTTCACGAAAGAGCGGTTAGTAAACAAGGTGCAATGCTGGTCGGTGAAGACGAACGCCGAGTCGCACAAGCACATTTTGGAGAACCGCGGCAAATCGCCGCTCTTCTCGGAGGAGAGCGGGAGCGCCGCCCCCCGCTACTGCCCGTCGATAGAGGACAAGGTGGTAAGATTTGGAGAGCGGGACGGCCATACATTATATTTAGAACCGGAGAGCCTCGATAACCGCGAGCTCTACGTCAACGGCATGGCGACCTCGCTCCCCTACGGCGTTCAGGAGCGCGTGATCGCAACCATCGGCGGCCTAGAGGGCGCTCGGATAATGCGCCCCGGGTACGGCATAGAGTACGACTACTTCCAGCCGCTGCAGCTGCGCCCGACGCTGGAGTCGAGGGCCGTTCCGGGTTTGTTCTTCGCCGGCCAGGTGAACGGGACGTCCGGCTACGAGGAGGCCGCCGGCCAAGGGATTTTGGCTGGCATAAACGCCGCGCTTACCCTGCGCGGCGAGGAGCCGCTCGTCCTGCGGCGCGACGAGTCGTACATCGGCGTATTGGTCGACGACCTTGTCACAAAAGGAACCGAGGAGCCGTACCGCATGTTCACCGCGCGCGCGGAACACCGCCTCGTCCTGCGCCAAGACAACTGCGACGAGCGCCTGATGCCCATAGCCCATAGGCTCGGCACAATCCCGCAGGAGCGCTACGACGAGCGCCGCCGCTTCTGGGACAAGAAGCGCCAAGCCGCGGAGTGGCTCGGCGGCGTGCGGGTAACGTCGCGCGACTACGAAAAGATGACGGCCAAAAGCATCGCCGAGACCGAAACCGCGAGGGAGCTGCTGAGAAGGCCGGAGGTGCGGATGGGCGAACTCGTGGAGGGCATAAAGTCCGTTATGGGCATAGGTTTTTGCGGCGACGAGGGCATTATTGACAGGCACCTATTGTTGAGCGTGGAGTCCGACATAAAGTACGAGGGGTTCGTGAAAAAGCAGCAGCGCGAAATAGAGCGCCTGCGCCGGTACGAGGAGGCAAAGATCCCGGACAGCTTCTCGTATGACAACATATCAGGCCTATTGTCCGAGTCTTTAGAAAAGTTAAAGAAGATTAGGCCAAGCACTCTCGGCATGGCGTCAAGAATCAGCGGCGTAACGCCGGCGGACATTTCGGTGTTGGCGATGCACTTGGCTAAGGCGGGGTGACGGGCAGAGCCCCGCCTTAGCCAAGCTTTTTAAGGCTTTGATTTTAATAATAGGGCGGCCGCAAGGGCCGCCCCTGCGCCGCCGATTTTCGATTTTAATGGTTTTGGCTTTTATCTTTTAATTTTATTTATCTTTAAAAACAGGACAACCAATGACCGACCCCGCCGATCCAGCCGCCCGCGCCAAACGCGCCTACGACCCCAAGGAGTTAGAGCGCCTCGGCCTCTCCCCCGCCCCCGAGCAGCGCGACCTGATCCTCGCCTACCTTGCCTTAGTCCTGCGCGAGAACCCCGCCGCAAAACTAATACCGGCGTCCGACGAGGGGCACCTATTCCTGCGCCACTTCTGCGATTCCATCCAGCCGCTCCTCCTCTTCGGCTTCAAGCGCGGCGCGCTCGTCCTCGACATCGGTTCAAGCGGCGGGTTCCCGGCTATGCCTATTAGGATTTTCCGCCCCGACATCACGTTCGTGATAGTGGAACCGAGCCGCGCCAAGGCGGAATTTCTATCGCGCGCGAAAGAGGCGCTCGGATTCGACAATATCGAGATATTCGAGGGCAAAGCGGAGAGCCTGCCCGCGGATCGCAAGGCCGACTACGTGATAAGCCGCGGCGCGGGGTCGCTGCAGAAGTTCGCCCAAACCGCGCGGCCGTTCACCGCCGAGGGCGGGCACATCTACGCCTACAAAACCAAGCAGTTCGCCGCCGAGCTGAACGCCATCACCGCCGGCAAAGACAAAGACGGCGTGAGCATCCGGGAAATCGCCCAGTACGACCTCGGCAGCGCGGCGCGCGGGCTCAGCCTTGTGTCGATGGAGTTCATCGGGTAGGGGGCAGTACGCCGCAACCCACTCTTAGTGATTTGCCGCCTCCTCCCTGCTCAACCTTTTAGCCTCTTCCACCCATGCCCCGTTGTTTTGCAGCCTTCGGGTTATACGGGTATACGTATCTAAATCATCGCCGTCATAATCCTGCTTTTCTGTAAATGTAAGCGTTGGTTTCCCGTTTTTCCACTTAAGCTCATTGCTTTCATACATCAGGCCCGCATGCCCGTTATTTATGTGCGAATATAGCGTTTGCTTTTTGGGGTCGTTCCCGTTTCCAAGATTCGGCAGCTCCGACAGCGTCTCCTGAAAGGCATAGCTTTTTGTTTTCGGATCGTAGATGTAAATATGCTTCCAATAGGCGGTGTTGCCGCGCTGCGTAACAATGCCTATGTCCATGTGATTGTCGAAGTTGTAATCGATGTCAACCTCAAGCGGGCTGAAGTTGTCAATATCATCGACTTGGTAGTAAAGCTCCGTTGGCTTTAGGCGGTGCGTCCGTTTTGCATTGTCGTAAGTAAAGGCCAAGCTGTCTAAACTTATCGCGTCGCCGAAAAACTCGCCCGCCGGCGCGATGTGGTAAAAAATAGTTATGGGGATTGCTTTATCCCTAAATTTCACCGTCTGGACAAATTGCGATGTTTTAACATGATACTGCTCCAATTTCGCAACGCGCTCATAGGCCATTTCAATGAGAGCCCGCGTATAGCCGGGCGTGCCCTTGCCAAAGTTCGCAAAAGCGTCCCGCTCCCTCTTAGCTGCCCAAGCGCGCTGTTCTTTGAGCAGCGCTTGCTTATCCTCGGCGGGCAGCGCCGCCGACGCTGTTTTGTAGGCATCCCCAAGCGTTTTCTCAGCCTCCTTGAAATCCGGATTCTGCATAAGCGTTGCCCACTCCTCCTTGGTAATGGCGGCATTTGCAGAAAATGCGGCTGTGGCGGACGCAGCTATAAAAATTGTTGCAAGTAGGGAGAGTTTCGCAATGTTAATGTTCATAAAGAGGTTCCTTATAATTAAGATATGAAAATGAAAATCAAAGGCTTTAAAGTCAAAGTCTTTAAAATCTTTTTCAGACGAAGCCTACGGCTTCATAACGTGTGGCGGCTAAAGCCGCCACACAAAGTCAACATCACTGCCCAATCCACCACCACCACGTAACAGACCCAATTTGCCGCCCCCGAACGAATTTTCCCAGCTCTTCATTCGGATGGGGAATGACATCTCCCACCGGAAATACAAGTTTAACCGGCTCTTTATATACAGCTATTCCTTCACGGTATGTCACGCCGCTAGGCCAACGCCAGCGATTATCAAGGAGATATTCGGGTTCGCCGATAGGCTGTTCTGTAACAAGCACGCTAAGAAAGCCGTTCTCGATTTTATAGCTGCCCCTGAAACCATCTTCGCCGCCCCCGGAATAACCAATGGCATTGTCATCGTTTATATTAATTGTGCGGCAATTGCTCGGAGCGGGCGTCACATCATTGAACGAGCCCGCTAAGTCCTTTTTGCTTAAATTGTGCTTAGGCTTTGCGTTTTCAAATGCTTGTATATTTTCTATATTTCTTTTATCAATATCCGTCAATTTATCCGTAACATTGCCGCTCTTTGGATTATACCAATCAAATTGCTTAAAGTGCGCTTTCAGGTCTTCCGACTGAAAAATCATTCCGTGTTTTGCAAAGATTGCGTTCCTAAGCAGCCGCAGCTCTTTTTTATCAAGGGCCGCTAGGGCTGTCTCCGGAATTCTTAAGTCCAATAACAAGACAGAGCCATTGTATACGACTCTTTTTCCCGCCGAGAAACCAATGTTTGGCGCATAACTGGAAAATAGGGCGTAGTCATAATCATCGAATACTATAGATACGTCGTTTCCCGCAAAATTTTGCTCGAACAGATAGCGCTCCGGCGACGTTTTGGCGGGGGCGTTTTCCGCAACGCAGCGAACCGATAAGCCGCGGCTCTTGCCGATGGTTTTCTCGCTCGCAACGCTGCCGCCGTAGCTCACGCCCCAGTGCCACGCTTGGTCTTCTTCTTCGTTTTCGCACCCAATGTCTCCGCATCGCATTGTGTTCCACCAATAGCCGTCGCTGCCAATGCCTGAGAAAGCCCCGCCGCCCATGCCGCCCGGCAGCGCCGAAAAACCGTAATCGTCCGTGCCGTTGCCGCCGCCCTGCCAACCGCTTTTTGATTTAAGCTTAATGCCTGCGGACTTCTCGCCGCCAGCCGTTTGAACTAACCTATGCCACTCTTCCCTGCTCGGCAAGCGCCACCCGCTTGGGCAAGCGGTTTTCGCCGTTTCCCAGTCATACAGCCTGCCATATTTTTGGCAGTTGGCTTCGGCGTCGCCGCCGTAACACCAAGATTTTCC
>JAIRUL010000168.1 GCA_031254445.1 Chitinispirillales bacterium | reverse complement strand
TAAAATCAAATTCTTTAATATTCAGACGAAGCCTACGGCTTCATAACGTGTGGCGCAGAGCCGCCACACAAAGTCAAAGGCGGCGTGGTGGATGGTTTTGACGTTGGTGTTGACTTTGTGTGGCGGCTTTAGCCGCCACACGTTATGAAGCCGTAGGCTTCGTCTGAAAAAGATTTAAAAGATTTTGAATTTAAAAGATTAAAAGACTAAAAGACCAACAAACAATAAAAAAGGAGACTTTAATAATGTCCGATTTGCACGAGTTAGACATTGAGACGCTTGAGAAGAAGGGGGTGAGCCGCTACAAGGCGGTGCTCATGGCTTCGCAGGAGGCGCGCTTCATTAACAATCAGCTGCGCATGGGGATAATCGAGTCCAAGGAGAAGCCGGCCACGCTTGCCATCAAGAAGCTCTTCGAGGGCAGGGTGGTCGAGGACGTGGAAGAGCAGGCGCTCTAGCGGGTTTCGCGTATGGCCGAGGCGCGCAGAATACTCATCGGCGTGACGGGGGGGATCGCGGCCTACAAGATCCCCGCCTTGGTGCGCCTATTGCGCAAGAGCGGGCGCGAGGTCAAGGTAGCGCTGACCCCCGCGGCCAAGTCCCTCGTGGGCGTCGAGGCGCTACGGACGCTCTCCGGCAACCCCGTGTACCTAGACGGCGAATTTCAGTACGACATGGACCACATCCGCTTGTCGCAGTGGGCCGACCTATTTATAATTTGCCCCGCGACCGCAAACACCATCGCCAAGATGGCGGGCGGCATCGCCGATAACCTGCTTACTACGCTCGCCTTGTCAATCCCCGAAGAAAGAACCGTCGTAGCCCCGGCCATGAACAGCGTCATGTGGGGGAACAAGGCCACGCAAGCGAATATCGGCATTCTGGCCGATAGGGGCGTAAACGTATTGCCTGTTGGAGACGGCGAGCTGGCCTGCGGCGATTTCGGCCCCGGCAGGATGCTTGGCATTGAGGAAATAGCGCGGTGCGCGCTCAGCTTCTACGACGAATCGCCGCTCTTATCGGCGTCGTTTAATAAAAGGGGCGACCGGCGCGAAAAGCGCGCGCAAGGCTTGCTGTCTGCGACGCGCCAAGAGACGGCGTCTTTGCTCAGGGGGAAGAGCGTGCTCATCTCCTCCGGCCCGACCGAGGAACCCATAGATCCCGTCCGCGTCATCACAAACAAATCATCCGGCAAAATGGGCGCCGCTCTCGCGAGGGCGGCGTACCTGCTCGGCGCGCGGGTGACGGTAGTGAGCGGCCCGGCGACGGAACCGCTCCCCGAATGCGTGAAGGCAATCCCCGTTAAAACAGCCGCGGAGATGGCCGCGAAGATGGCGGAGGGGTTCGCCTCGGCGGACATCTGCGTAATGGCCGCCGCCGTCAGCGATTACCGCCCTGTCAACCCGTCCGATACAAAGTTGCGCCGCGAGGAAAACGAAAGCGTGTCAATAGAGCTAACGCCAAACCCCGATATATTGGCAACGCTCGGCGCGTCGAAAACAAACCAGTTCCTAGTAGGCTTCGCGCTCGAAAACGGCAATGACATTGACCGCGCCGAGGAAAAAATGCGGAAAAAAAACTGCGACATGATGGTCGCGAACAACGTCGGCGAAGCGCTCGGAACCAACGCCACCCGCTTTACGCTGATATTCGCGGACGGAGCGAGGGCGTCTTTCCCGATAATGGACAAACAGGAGGCCGCGACGGCGATATTGTCGATGGCGGCGATAGCGATTGAAGAGAAAGGAGGGTAAAAAATGGGCTGCGCAAGCAACGTATCGATGAAATGCCCGTGCACGTATTCCTGCCCTAGGCGCGGAAAGTGCTGCGAGTGCCTCGCGTACCACCACGGGGCGGGGGAGTTTCCGGCGTGCTTTTTCAGCAAAGAGGCCGAGGCGGCCTACGACAGGGGCTTTGCGGCGCTTAAGAAGGATAGGGGATAAAAAATAAGATTCCCGCCGCCGGCCGGATTTTTATTATATTTATTCGTTACCACATCCAATGCTACCGGCAGGCCGACTTCTTCGGCAAGGTACTCTACGGCGTAAGCCGTGCCGTAACCGAGCAAATATCCGGCGGCAGCCGGTACGACATCAAAAATGTCTACTCGATAAGCATCGCTTACTACGATTTAAGCGCCAAAAGCGACTACATCTTTTTGGCAAAGATGGCCGGTTTCAAAGGCCTGCACACCGAAGAGCTAATTCCGTTCGCGCAGCAGGCCTCGCCCGCAGGCGCCGCCGCCGACATTCACCCAGAATATTACCTCATCTTGCCGAGGATGTTCGACGAGAACATCCGAAACAAGTTCGACGAATGGATTTACACTCTCAAAACATCGAAAGTAAAAAGCGAATTTACCGCAAGCGGCATAAAGGAAGCCGGTGTTAAACTAGATATGCTGAAAATGGAGCCGGACGAGCGTAAAGCCTACGAGAGATTTCAGGAAGTCAAAGCTAACGAAGAGAGCATACTAAACACTGCCGTACACGATGAACGCATAAAAATCGCAAAAAAGATGAAAGCCGGCGGCATGGACGCCATAACCACCGCCAAACTCACCGGACTCACGGTGGAAGAAATTCGGATATTATAACCATGTTTGATTTTACTGCCCGTTCTAGCGCTCGCCGCATAGAAAGTACCTTTTTGCTTATTCCACAAAAAACATACGCTCTATACCAAAAGATAACAATAAAAATAATAAATTACTGTCTCAACAGCAAGTATAATCAATACATAATTGTAACAACACTATCGTTCAAAACCAATGCCAACAGCCAGCGTCAATATCAACAATAAATTACCACGTCAGCAACTTCATCATAATTATCAAACAATAGCACAACCATCAATAATATCAGTACTAATAATCAACATCAATATCATGAATCAACCTCATATCGATAATCATTCTACCATCAAATAACCATATCAAAATTTACAAATGGTGTCAACGCCATCAACCAATATCTTCATCAATAATTTATATCAATACAAATAAACTATGACAATACAAGCACCCCCAAATCCCCACGCCTAAGACTTAAGCCCGTCAATCGAACGGAATCACATCATCCGCCATCACCCTAATCGTCCTCGTCACCTTGCGCGCGTCCGGCAGCGCCATTAGCTGCATTTGATTGATTTTTTGCGGACGCCTCTTTTCTACCCCGACTTCTGCCCTTGCCGCTACGGCGGTTACCCTTTTTTCTTTCAGCATGAATTTCCCCACGAGCTTCTCTAGGTCCATCGCCTGCGCGTTCAGCACCTGCGCCGTGCTTGCGGACTCTTCCGAGTTGGCGGCGTTTAGCTGGGTTACCTTGTTCATTTGCGCTACGGCGGAGTTCACCTGCTCTATGCCGTGGGCTTGTTCGCCGTTGCTTGCCGCGATTTCGGCTATTATGCGGCCTACGCTTGCGGCGCGCTCGATGGTAAGGTTTAGGCAGTTCGCGACGTCTTCGGTTATCTGTACGCCCTCTTCGGCGCTGCGCACGGAGTCTTTTATCATGGCGGCGGTGGTTTTGACGGCTTCGGCGCTGCGCATCGCCAGGCTGCGCACCTCTTCGGCGACCACGGCGAAGCCCTTGCCGGCCTCCCCGGCGTGCGCGGCTTCCACGGTGGCGTTGAGCGCGAGCAGGTTTGTTTGGAACGCTATCCCCTCTATCGTCTTGAGTATTTTCGCGGTGTTGTCGGAGGAGGTTTTGATGTGGCTTATCGCGGTGGCCATGCGTTTCATCGCCTCGCCGGCCTCGCCTAGGGAGTCGGCGGTGCTTTCGACCAAAAGCTTGCCCTCGTTGGAGTGGTCGGCGTTCTTCTTCGTCATGGACGACATTTCGATTAGGCTCGACGATATCTCTTCAAGCGCGCTGGCCTGCTCGTTCGCCCCTACCGCGATCTGCTGCGCGCTGGTTGTTATCTGGCGGCTTGCGCTCGTGACCTGATCGACCGCCGCGCTGAGGTCGCTCACCGTGTCGTTTAGGCTCTCTATCAGCGTCTTGAGGGCCGCGCCCATGGAGTCGTTGCCGCCCCTTGGGGCGACGTTTGCCCGCAGGTCGTTGCTTGCCAGCTTCTCTAGGGCGGCCACTTGTTTTTTCGTGCTGCCAATCATCTTCAGGAGCGCGTGGCTGAGCAGGTCGT
>JAIRUL010000136.1 GCA_031254445.1 Chitinispirillales bacterium | reverse complement strand
TCAACATCAAAACCATCCACACCGCCGCCTTTGACTTTGACGTTGACTTTGTGTGGCGGCTTTAGCCGCCACACGTTATGAAGCCGTAGGCTTCGTCTGAAAAAGATTTTAAAGAATTTGACTTAAAGACGTTGACTTTGTGTGGCGGCTCTGCGCCACACGTTATGAAGCCGTAGGCTTCGTCTGAAAAAGATTTAAAAGATTTAAAGATTTAAAGATTTAAAGATTTAAAAGATTAAAAGATCACTCCTCGGCCTTCTTATCCTCCAGCGACCATAGGACGTAGCCGTCTATGTATAGGTCTACTTTGGCCCGGCCTCCCTCCTGGCATTGCCAGTCCGGGGAGAAAACCGCCTCTATGTAGCCTTTGGGGGCGATGAATTTGTCTACTTGTTTTTTTAGGGGCGTATGGGGGAGGTCTCTTGTTAGGATGTATACCTGCGCCGGATTGAACGGGTCGAACGATAGGCGCTTGGCTAAGGCGTAGCTCTTGCCGGCGCAGGCTTTATATGCGCCTACGCGGCCGCCGGTGTTTTTGTGGCACGGGAGCGGGACTATCAGCAGAAACGCGGCGAACGCGTATAGGAAAACCGGGACTAACAGCACAAACGCGCCGCCTAACAGCAGCTTGCTCTTCTTGCGGACGCAGATCCAAAAGACCTCGGTTACAATCAGCAATATCGCAAAATAGAACACGGCGTTAAGGGCGGCAACGCGAAACGAAAACTTGTTCAGGTCAAAGATAAACGCTGTAAGCAATACCGCTATATAGAGCGGGTAGCGGATATTCTTTGCCGGCGCAAACCTGTCAACCGCAAGCCCAGCGGCGATTACCAGCAATACTATGAACCACTCCAATACGGCGTGCATAGATTCCACATCTTCTCCCTTTTTTACCCAACGCTAAGCGCCATAGTTATTATCTAAAGCGCAAATTGATAATTAAAAATTATATTATTTCTTTCTCAAAATATAAATTTTCGCCCTAAGCGTTTTCTTATTTCCGTCCTGATCCGAGACCGTCGCCAAAATCTGATACGCGCCGGTGCCAACCTTTCTGCCCTTTTGGTTGCAGCCGTCCCATGTCAAGGCGTAGCGTTCGCCCTCAACGTTAAACTTTAGGTTCTTTCCGGTTACGGCTACCCTACCGCCCACCCTATCAAGAATTACCGCCTTGGGGTTCATTGCGCTAAAAGCCGACGAGAGGTGCGGCTGCAGCGCTATCCAAACGTGCACCGTATCGCTAGATGGGCTCGGGCCGGCCTTTAGCACGTACTTGAGGTCGGGGTACCTTATCTTTAGCGCCACGGCCTTGTTGTTTTCGTTGTACTGGGCAAAGTCGTACAGCTCGTTGCTGTAGATGTTTTTAATCTCGCCGTTGGCCTTTATGCGGATCGAATCGCCGTCTTCAGGCGCCGTTACCGGCTTTGGGCCGGCAACGTTGACAACGCTATTCACCGCAAAGACAACCCTGCTGCGGTTACCGCCGTCATGCCGCACATACTTCAACTCGAGCTCGTAGATTCCGCCTTCGTAGGATAAAACAAACGGCAAGATAACGTTTGCCGTGTCCATCCGGGTGAACTTGTTGAACGTGACAATTAGCGTGTCGCCGTTTATGCCGGCCCGCGGCCCGTCGCCGCCCAGCGTCGGATAGTATACGGCCTCGGCAATTACCGGCGCGACGCCGTCTCTAATACCCAAATCGCGCGCGGCTAAGTAGCCGTGCTCGTTTTCGTAGCGCGAATCCGGCAGAGGCGGGACGGTTATAATCAGCCTCGCGTTCAACGGCGGATCTATCCCGGCGCCCTTGAAACGGAGGACCGCCGTGTCGCCGGAAAAGTACAGCGAATCGACGGCTGCCGATAGGCCCGATAGCGAAATAAGCTCAGGGTGCGCCGCTATGACAGCCCTATTCATATCCGGCGCCCACACCGGCGTCACAAGAATCTTTACGCCGTGCGCCAACCCGTCGCCCACGTTATCGTAAAAGAACGCGTCGTAGGCGGGAACCGTGTTTATCGGCTCGTAGACGTGCGTAACCGCCTCCGACGGCTCAAATCCGTCGGCATAGGCCGCGGCCTTGAGCGTTGTGGCGGTAAAGAGCTCAAGCGGCTGCCCCGGCGTGTAACGCCGCGACACAAACGACGAGGAGTCGGGCGCCATGCCGTTGGTAGTGTACCATATCGCAGCCCCCGGAAGCGACGACAGCGTAACGGAGATAGACCCCGCGAACATGCACCCAGGCGGATCGGCCCGCACCGTAAGCCCGCCCTGCAGCGTGTCGGGCGGGTCGGGGTCGGGAATGTCGACAAGCGAGAAGCGGGAGCGCAGCTGCGCGCCTACCGAATCTTTGGGGTAGCCGGACAAGTCCGCGTAGGCGGTGTTTATTATGAAGTTCGTCTTCGAGGTGTCTACAACGCCGCGCCACGTCACCGTCAAGGAATCGTTCGCGCCGAGCGGATTGTTTAAACCGCTCACGACCGGCCACGTTATCACGTTGCCGGCGGCCGCGCCGGTTAGCTGCCGCGGCGCAAGCGCCCCGGTGTTGACCGCGCCGGCCGCCGAACCGGCTATGTACGTTACCGCGGCCGGGACGGTATCGCGGATGACAACGTCGTAGGCCAAATCGAAGTGGCTTTTCCACCCCGTGAGCCGCGCGCTCCCGCTGTTTGGCTTCTCGTAGCGCACGCCGGCCGCGCCCTGCTGAACCGCTATCCCCGTCAGCGCGAAAAACGGGTGGAACGCCGCCGTGTCGCCCATCCACAACAACAAGCTGTCGTTTTGAAAGACGATTTTGTAGTTGATTGACGGCTCCTCGCCCGCCATCGGTATGGCCACGCGCCCAGCCGCGGCGCCGTTTGAGGCCACGGTAATCTCTATGCCGGGAAAATTCTCCGCCTGAACATAGATGCGCTCGAATTTCAATTCAACGCCGGCGCGCTGATTGCCGCGCCGCGCGAAAATGTAGAACGGGTCGTCGTACGATACGGGGTGAAGCGTCCCCGACAGCGTACCGTTCGTGCCGTTTGACGGCGTGAATGACATATCAAGCGTGTTATTAAAGACAATGGTATCCCCCCTAGAATTTATCCGCTTGTTGGCCCCAGCCCACTGATCCGCCGATGCGCTGACAGCCGGATACCCGTGCGTCTGCTTGTAGGCGATAGTGTAAGCGATCGTGTCGCCCGGCAAAAAGGTGTTTTTATTCGCCCTCTTATATAATGTGGTAGGCGCGGGCGGCGGCGGAGGCAGCGAGTCCCGGGTTACCACTAGTATCGTTGTGCTAAGCATCGGCGCCTCCCTATCGGCGGAGGCCCACGCGCGCGACGGGATGCGCACGTCCGTAAATACCGCCGGCGTGTCGGCGCGCACGCTGTATTGTATTTTCCCCTTTTCGCCGACTAGCAACTTGTCAATCTGCCACGTGATGACGCGCCCGCTAATTGTCGGCGCGACGCCCATGGGATAGGGCTGAATAAAGTTTTGGAATGTCACGCCTTGGGGCAGCGTGTCGCGGATTACGACGTTATTGACCTCGCGCCCGGGCAAAGGCCCGTTGCCGAAAACGCGGCGCCATGTGTAGCCATCCCACTCCTCTATCAACACGTTGTCTACGGCAGTAGACGGGGGCGCACCGCAAAGCTTTCGGTGCAAACCCGTAACGGGCTTGCCCGGATAATCGGGGTCGGCGCTCTCTGTGAAATCCGGCGTAACCGGGTAGCCCCAGCTGGCCATGGCGTCGTTGGAAATCGTGCCCGACGCGCGCGCGTTGTAAGACCAGTCCGCGCCCCAGTTGCGGTTGGCGTAGTTGCCGGCGTACACCGCCCAAACCCCCTTAAAAGGCGTGCTTATGCCGCGGTGGACGCGCTGGTCGAGGCCGCTGTAGTTGATGAGGAACTGCGTGGGCGCGGCCATCGTCCCCCAGTTCGTGTCGGTGCGCGCGGGGTCGAGGACATCGGCAATCTGTAAAATCAGCCGCTGGTTCCACTTGCCCTTGGCATCCTCGCCAGGGGTGATGTTTTCGTGATCCGGCTTGAATTTTGACTTTTCGGCGTCGGGGACGTACAAGATATCGGTGCGGATATTCCACCCGTTCGCCCCCAACCCCCTATAATTGTTGTCAAACAAAAAATATGATAGCCGGTAGTTGCCGTAGTCGATGTACGCCTCGTGCGCGTCGTTAAACGCCCTTATCATAAACGTATGCGAACCGCCGCTTGACGCCGTGCCTTCGTGCGCGTAAGAGAAGTTCACCCCCGGCCTCCCCCCGTTCATCCACCCCGCCTCGGCGCTGTTCTCGAAGCCGATGGTGTAGACGGCGGACATCCCTGGGTTGACGGTGTCTCTGTACACCGAGTGGTCTATGCGCAGCGCGCGGCGCGCTATGTCTACGCCGTTGCGCTTCATCACGGACGATATTTTGTTCGGGTACTCGTTCGACGTCCATCCGGCGCCGTTTGAGCAAGCGATGTCTACCTTGTTTTCGTAGCGCTTGGCGTTGGCCTTGGGGATGATCACCTTAAAAGAGACTGCGCCCGTAGTTGGCTTGACGCCGGCGGACGTTTTGAAACCGGAGACGGAGCCGATGTTCCATATGACCGTGTTCGACGCCGCGTTGAGCGTCCCGCCGCCCGTCGCCGAGATAAATACCATGTCGCTGTGCATACGGCTTGTTATCCGCACATCCTTCGCCTCTTCCGCTCCGTAGTTCCTATAATCTACCGTATATGTGATAGTATCGTTCTCAAACGCATAAGTCTTATCTATGTCCAAGTACACTTTCATATTCGCCCCGCGCTTCATGTTCATCGGCGCGTGGTGGTTGCCCGTCAGCACGTTCATCCCTAAAAGCCGGAAGAATCCATGAAAATATTGCGGGGTGCTGGTCAAGTACCTATCCCCCGGCTCCGCGACATCCCATTCGAGCTCCGCTTGGCGGTACATCTCCGCCATAAGGTTCGTATCCCGCGCCGCGACGGCGGAGGGCGACCCCGTTCCGTGCAGCCAGTTCAGCGGGTATACGGTAAGCTCTCCGCCCTGCGGCGAGTAGTGGTATTTGAGCATGGACGGCCCCCACCAGTCCCCCTCCCCTATTATCTTCTCGCACGAACCGTTCCACGGCGCCTGCCGCCTATCCCACAAGAAGCGCGAAAAGCGCTTGCCGGCGTCGAGTTCAAAGGTGTTGGGGCGGTTGCGGACGACCACGTGCCTCACCGGATCCCACGAGTAGCCTGGGTTACCGTGCCACACATAGTTGAGGATAGTCCGCCACGGCGCGCGGAAATCCTCGCCGTCGCTGAAGCTCGTGAACTCCGGCGCCGTGTCGTTTTTCATCTCCACCCATCCGGCAACCGGAATGTTCCTCTCGTTCTGCTGCATCAGCTTCCCGATGAGCCAATCGCTCGACGCCTCGGCCCGCTCGAACTGGCTGATGTTCCAAGCGTGCGCGTTCGCGTTGTCCGAGCGCATATAGTCGGCGAACTGCCTAAAGTAGGCCGGCGCGGCGTAGTCTATGTGCTGCATTTGAGGCCCGTTCGCCTCCGCCGGCTTCGTTATCCCTATCGAAGAGACAAGGTTCTGTATGCTCCGCGCCCACCCCGTAAGCTCCGTCCAGCTGTCGCCGCCCTTGAAGTACCCGTCGAAACCTATGTCGCCGCTTAACAGCCTAAGCTCCGGCAATGCGGCCTTATAGGCGAGCGTGTCCGTCAGCCCCTTTATAACCTTGAGGAAGTCCGCCTTGTACGATATGTTGTTCCCGCGCGAATCCTTTATCCCCATAAGCTCCCCCCACTGCCTGTGGGCGATCATGAGCGCGAGGGCGATGTCGAAGTCGCCGTCGGCGGCGCTGTTCCCCCCCGCCGCGTTCGTCCATCCGGGCAAGGTACTGTAGCTGTACGATGGGGCACTCGACCCGTCGCGGTAGCGGACGACGTTATTCATGGCATAATCGTGCGTAAAAAGCCACAGCCCGTCAAACGTAACCTTATCCGCCATCATAGCAGCCGCAAGCATAGCGTACCCCGTACCCTCCGAGCAGTCGGGGTTGGAGGCGTATTTGATGTACCGCGTCCCGTTCAGGGCGATATTTTCGTAATAATTAGCCCTATTCATCATTATTTGGTATGCGTCGCGTATAGACTTCTCCATCTCCGCGTGGGTAACGCCCGCCGGGTTGCGCGTCCCGAGGTTATCCAAGATATTGCCGTCGGCGTGCGTGTACGGCAGGAACTGGGGGAACGGGAACGCCGGGTCGCCGGAATTGATTTGGACGGTGACGGCGGCGGGGGCGGCTGAAAAAAACATCAATACATATATTAATATAGGCATAGCGGCGAAGCCGCAGGGCTGAATAGGGCGCTGGATGGAGGATGGGCGCATATTACTGTGTCGTTTTTTAGTGTATTTACGGTTAACTGTACAATAAAGCGATACCATATTGATACCATATTGATACCATATTAATGTAAATATAATGAATTTTCCCCGATCAGGCACGGAAAAAAATCTTTCGGCGCAAAAACATTTTTATTGACATATTCGCGCGCCATAATCTATATATTACATTAAGAGTTGGCATATGCAACGTAAATAGGAGGGCTCGCGCCATGCAGCTTTCGCAGGAACAAACGGTTAAGCTTCTCAAAGGAAATTATTCATTTTCCCTGTGGAGTTTGTCCATGCTAATCACGCGCCTCAAGGGGGTCTATGCGGGCGACTCGTCCACCGACTCGCTTGAGACCTGTACGGGCGAGTTGAACGCCTTTGTAAAAAAGTTCAGCGGGATCATGGGCAACGACTACGTACTCTTGGAAAAACTGTAAACCATAGGGGAAAACCAATATGCTGATGACTTTTGACGAGGCGTCTAAGAAGATAGGCAACGGCGAGCTGCTTCACATCGCCGGCACGGAGGGGCTTATAAGGAAGCTGCCCAAGGGCAACTGGGTCGGCGG
Organism: Chitinispirillales bacterium; assembly: GCA_031254445.1. GTDB lineage: Bacteria > Fibrobacterota > Chitinivibrionia > Chitinivibrionales > Chitinispirillaceae > GUT77. The sequence continues at coordinate 235 of JAIRUL010000136.1, read as the reverse complement.
CTCCACCGAGTATTTCATGGCGGCGGATGGGGGCAAGGTCTCGGGCGACCTGCTCTTTGTGACCGAGTTCCCGTACAAGGATTTCTCGATAAAGTCCTACGGCTCGGGCGACATCAAGAACGTGGCCTCCGACGCGTTCGACAACGGTTTCTCCATCGCCATCATCCCTTTCGACAGCGCGGCTCACAAGACCTACGCCGAGAAAGCGCCGGGCTTCGAGGACATGTTCATCAAG
>JAIRUL010000113.1 GCA_031254445.1 Chitinispirillales bacterium | reverse complement strand
TAAATCTTTTTCAGACGAAGCCTATAAAAGTCAAATTCTTTAAATCTTTTTCAGACGAAGCCTACGGCTTCATAACGTGTGGCGCAGAGCCGCCACACAAAGTCAAAGTCAACATCAACGTCAAAACCACCCACACCGCCGCCTTTGACTTTGACGTTGACTTTGTGTGGCGGCTTTAGCCGCCACACGTTATGAAGCCGTAGGCTTCGTCTGAATAAAGAATTTGATTTTAAAGTCAAAGTCAAAGTCAAAGTCAAAGTCAAAGTCTTAAAATCAAAGCCTACAACAACTCCTCTATATAAGAATCACTAACAACAATCTCTCTTCTCTCGTCGTCAACCCTAACGACCGCCTGCTCGTTGTAGGGGATGATCGCGTCGTGCCCATTTGCGAGGACTACGTCAAGCGCGTCCATCGACGGGAGGTTTACCGTGTCCCTCACGGTGCCTATTTTTTTGCCCGACGACTCGGTGACCACCGCCATCCCCTTCAGGCGGAAGTGGTAGTACTGCCCATCGGCAAGCTGCGGGAGCTGATCCTCGCGCACGAAGACGCTCTGCCCCTGCAAAGCCTCGGCGGCCGTCCGGTCGCAAACGCCCTCAAAGAGGACGACGTATCCCTGCGGCCTGAGCTCAACCTCTTTCAGCGTCGCCTCGCTAGCGCGCCGCCCGTCCTCGCCGATGTACACGCCGATAGGCGCCTTGAGCGCCCCGAGCGTCTCCCCGTGAGCCAACGCGGCGCAATGCCCGTTAAGCCCGATGGCGCGCTTAACAACCGCAATAGCAACTAAGTCCATACGGCCAAAACCCCGATGCTCAATGTTCAGCGCTCAACGCACAGCGATGAGCAATGAAAAACACTAATATAATATCGGCGAAGCCGTTCCGTCATTGAACATTGCGCGCTGCCTTAATCGCCGCTCTTAACCTTGTGAACCTTCGCTTTCCGCTTCCTCTCCGGTTTGCGCTCAAGCGCTATGCTCCCGGCGTCCGCGCCCTTTTGAATCTGCTCGTACTTCTCGTAGAAGCGGTCCTGCTTTAGCAGGTTCTTCACCGTGAGCGTGGGGGTCGCGCCCTTGCCGATCCAATAGGCTATCCGGTCGGCCTTGAACTGGAAAGTCTTGGGGTTCGTCTGCGGGTCGTAGTAGCCGACCGTCTCCAAAAACTTGCCGTCGCGCTGCGTCCGGCTGTCCGCGGCGACCACGCGGTACGTCGCAATCTTTTTCCGGCCCCCGCGGGCCAAGCGAATTTTTACTGCCAAGGGAAACTCCTTCAAAATAGGTTTTATTTGGTTTTAATCTTTTAATCTTTTAGTCTTTTAAAGTCAAATTCCTCATTGCCGCCCCCGCCCCCCGCTTCCCCGCTATCTTCGTCATACGCTTCATCATCGTCTTCATATTATCGAACTGCTTTAATAGCTTGTTTATGTCCTGAACCGTCGTACCGCTGCCTAGGGCTATCCGCTTTTTCCGGCTGCCGTCGATTATTAGCGGCTTATCCCGCTCGCGCGGGGTCATGGAGCAGATTATCGCCTCTATTTTCACCATCATCGTGCCGTCGATTTGCGCGTCTTTTACCTGATTGCCCATGCCTGGGATCATCGCCAAAAGGTCGCTGAGCGATCCCATCTTCTTTATCTGCCGCAGCTGATCCAAAAAGTCTTGCAGCGTGAAGAGGTTGCGGCGGATCTTCTTCTCCAGCTTCTTGCTGCTCTCTAAGTCGGACGCCTCCTGCGCGCGCTCGACGAGCGAGACGATGTCGCCCATCCCAAGAATCCGCGACGCCATGCGCTCGGGGTGGAAGAGCTCTAAGCCGTCGGGCTTCTCCCCTACGCCTATGAACTGCACCGCCACGCCGGTAACGTCCAATATCGACAGCGCCGCGCCGCCCCGGGCGTCGCCGTCCATCTTCGTTAGGATGGCCCCGGTGAAGCCGACCTCCCTATGGAACTCCGCGGCCACGTTCACGGCGTCCTGGCCCGTCATCGCGTCGGCCACAAAGAATGTCTCGTCCGGCTTAACCGCCGCGCAGATGCCCTTAAGCTCCGCCATCATGCCGGCGTCGACATGCAGCCGCCCCGCCGTGTCGACAATGACCAGCGACTGCCCGCCCCGACGCGCCTCGTCGACCGCCGCCGCGGCTATGGCGAGGGGCTTTGCCTTGCGGTCGGCGTAGACCGGGATATTCAGCGCCCTGCCGAGCGTCTCGAGCTGGTCGACGGCCGCCGGCCTGTACGTGTCGCACGCCGCCATGAGGGGCCTGTGCCCCTGCTTGCGGAAGTGCAGCGCCAGCTTCGCGCAGGCCGTCGTCTTGCCCGACCCCTGCAAACCCGCGAGCACGACGACGTTCACGCGGTTCGTGTGGAACTTGTAGGCCCGCGCCGCGCCGCCCATGATCGCTGTAAGCTCGTCGTGCACGAGCTTCACGAACTGCTGGCCGGGGGTGATGCTGTCTATCACCGCGCTGCCCATGGCCTTCTCCTGCACCACGGCAGCGAACTTCTTGACCACCTTGTAGTTGACGTCGGCCTCTAAAAGCGCGCGCTTAACGTCGCGGACGGCCTCGGAGACGTTCTCCGCCGTGAGCTTCCCGCGCCCGCGCAGCTTCTTGAAAATCGCGTCAAATTTACCCGCCAAATCCTCAAACATAAAAATTAACGCCGCCCCTAAAAATTCAGTGTAATCCAATAAAGATACAATTTGGGGCGCGGGGGGCGCAAGGGTTTATGGCCAAAATCTTAAAAAAGTCAAAATCTTTAAAAATTTTAAGAAATTAAAGCCAAAACACTAAAAATCTTTTGGGGACACTGATAATCTAATATATTTCACATACATTGTCAATATCCGGCGTCATGAACAAAAAAAATGCGCCCCGGCAAGATAAGGATCCTATCGGGGCGCGGATGATGAGGCCGGCATGTTCTATGCGGCTCTAATCCTTGAGGCAACGGACGGAATAGCCGAAACTCTTAGTATAGTAGTCTTCGGCGAAAGCATCGCCCAAAAAGCCGCTATACAAATTTCTATAATAAGCTTGGGTGGTAGTGTACTCTGTAGCGCTCCACCACATACTTTCGCTGAAATATCCAAATATGCCGTCCGTGCCGCGCCTACCGCCTGGCAGAGCCGTAAACCCGTAATCGTCCGTACCTTTAGTGCTCCAACCGCTTGTTGATCTAAGTTTTATACTCGCAACGCTAGCGCTGCCCACATAATCAATCAATATCGTCCACTCGGCCCTTGTGGGCAAATGCCACCCCGTCGGGCAAGCGGTTTTTGCGCGATTCCAAGTATACAGCCTGCCGTATATCCCGCAATTAATGGGATCGTTATCATAACACCAGCTGCTATCTGCCATCTCATAATTAAGGTTCTCCGCCATCCAAGTCTGCGTCCCTATCTCCACCCACTTGTACGTTTGTCCGCCCCCCCTTGAATCAACAAACGTCCCGCCGGCCACCGGCGTCCACTTAGCCGTAAGCGCCACGCTTTTGGTAATCGCCGTGCCCGCCGTATACTGCGTCGCCCCGTCAAACCATCCGCCGAACGTATGCGCCGCCCTTGTCACCGCAGGAAGAGCCGTAGTCATCCCGCTGTCCACAGTAATGGAATTAATGTTGACCGGCGTCCCCCCGTTCGAGTTGAACGACAGCGTGAACCTCTTTATCGTCCACCTCGCCGCAAGCAGCACGTCTTTAGTGATTCTCGTGGCCGCCGTATACGCCGCATTCCCGTCGTACCACCCG
>JAIRUL010000031.1 GCA_031254445.1 Chitinispirillales bacterium | reverse complement strand
AACATCAACATCAAAACCATCCACACCGCCGCCTTTGACTTTGACGTTGACTTTGTGTGGCGGCTTTAGCCGCCACACGTTATGAAGCCGTAGGCTTCGTCTGAAAAAGATTTTAAAGATTTTAAAGGTTTAAAAGATTTTAAAGATTTTGAATTTAATTTTTTGTTTTTACTCACAAATCTTTCCTTTCAAACAGTATTGACGATATCAACAATAGCACGGCCGTATAAAGCAGGCCGTAGAGCGCAGCGAACATAACGTGCCCGTCCGCTATGGGCAGACCGAAGACCACTTGCGTGCGGATGTTGAAATACTCCAAATTCGGGAGGATGTAGTGCAGCGCTACTAGGACCGCTTTCAGAAACGGGTTTGTTTGCACGTCCGCGCTGAGCGTGATAAGGTCGTTTAGGTGGCCCGCCACGTAAAACGACAGCGTGAAAATAGCCGCGAGCGTGGGGGTCGTGAAGCACGACCACATAATAGCCGCCGCGATGATTACCGACATCTCCACCATAAGCAAAAATACCGCCGAGAATATCGCCGCCTGCGGCGCGCGGGTAGTCATTACCGTTATCGCAGCGATGAATACAAGCGCTATTAAAATGAAGTTGATGCCAAGCGTGACAAATAGCCCCAAAAACTTGCCGATGATGAATTGGAACCTGTCAACCGGCTTGCAAAGCACGCCGTAAACGGTCTTGTCGGCAATCTCCGCGCCAAGCACGCCGACGCCGATGAAGACGGCGAGCAGCAGCCCCGTAAGCGACATGGTGGCAAGCCCAAAATCGGACATGACCTGCACGCGCGACATTACGGAAAGATCGCCGAACGACATCGCGAGGAGCAGCACAACCGCGGCGACAAGGAGGATGTTGTAGAGCACCTTGTTGCGGACGGTCTCCTTGAACGTGTTGGAGGCGACAAGCCACATCACCCTCATAGCGCCCCCTCCTTCGCGCCGCCCGCGCCGCCTCCCCCGCCCCCGTAAAGAAGCGACTCAAGCGGCATCGTGCGCTTTCGGATTGACACGCAAAACACACCGTTCTCGTATAACTTGCGCTGGTATTCCGTTGCGTCCTTCTGCGGCGGGATAAGAAGCGCAACCCCGCCGCCGTCAGGCGCTTGCGCCACTTCCCCCCCCTCCGCGCGCAACTCCTCGGCAAGCTTATCCGGCAGCGACGGCACAACAAACTCCGTCCCAAGCGCCCCTTTCGAAAGAAGCGACGACACGCTCCCCGTAAACCGCAGCTTCCCGCCGTCGAGCACCACCACGTCCCTGCACACCGCCTCGATGTCCTCAAGCACGTGCGTGCTGAAAAATATCGTCCGCCCCTCGTCGCCCAGCTTCTTAAATAAGCCCCTAAACAGCCTCCTTGACGGCGGGTCAAGCCCGCTCATCGGCTCGTCAAAGATAAGCAGCTTAGGGTCGCCGAGCAGCCCGCAGGCCATGTTGAGCCGCTGCTGCAAACCCTTGGACAAACTGCGCACCTTCGACCCCTCGCGCCCCGTAAGCTCCACCGCGCCTAAAACCCGCTTGCGCTCCGCAGAGACGGAGGCCTGCTTCACGCCGATGAGCCGCGCCGAAAAGTCGACCGTCTCGCCGACCGTCAGGTGCTTGTAGAAATACGGCTGCTCGGAGACATACGAGACGCCCGCGCGCGATGCCGGAACCTCCGCCGCGGCGCCCATCAGCGTGACGCCCCCGGAGGTGGGGCGCACGAGACCCATAGCCATCTTGATGGTCGTCGTCTTGCCCGCGCCGTTTGGCCCCACAAAGCCGGTGATGCGGTTCTCGGCCAGGGCGAACGAAACGCCCTCCACGGCCGTGACGCGCACCGCGCGGAAGCCGCGGCGGTAGACCTTTGTTATGCCGTTTACGCTTAGTATGTTCATAGCCGTTTTTCTTTAATTAGCCGTATAAAAATTAAAATCTTTAAAGTCAAAATCTTTAAATTCTTTTGGGGACGGGAAGCCTGAGGCCGTAGGCCGAAAGCTCCAAAGTCAAAATCTTTAAATTCTTTTGGGGACGGGGCTCCGCCCCGTAACGCCCCGATAAAGTAGCCCCCCTCTCAATGCCCCCCCACCAAATGAGGCGGGGGGGCACTGTTTTAAAACAAGCGCCCTTTGGGCGCAAAAACCGATACGTCAAAACCGATACGTCAAAACCGATTGTTAATAACTATCCCCCGTATATATAAATAATATTTTATGGACATTTCGCCGCGCAAGGGGGGCGGATTTTATTTTTATCAGTATGCGGAAACAAAACGCCAACCACAAACCGCGCGCACCGTCGACTCGCGGCGCGGCAACGCCAAAGACTATTATCGCCGTGGCCACGGTGCTGCTCTCCGTGAGCGCGTCCGTCTTTACGTTCCTCCTGCTGACGCGCGTTGAAACGTGGCTGAACGATAGGCGCGCGGCGAGCGAATACCGGGCGGCGGACACGAGCGCAAACGCCGACGCAGAATACACCGCTTCGCCGCCCTCGCGGGAACCGTCGTTCTCGGTAGCCGAGACCTACATCCCCGCCGAAGAACGCGCGAGCGCCGCGCGGGGCAACCCTCAGCCGCAACCGCCGTCGTTTTCGTTATCGCAAGCATCAACGCCGGAGCAAGCCTACGCCCCCGCGCCCGCGCCGACGCAAGCCTACGCGGACGCGCAAGCATATAGGCCGCCGCAGACACCTATCGACATATCCCCGCGCGGCGCCGGCGTGCCCTCTACGGTGGACAACGGCTCGGAGACGACGAGCTTCGTCGCCCTCACCTTCGACGGAGGCTCCCACGCGAACGCCGCCGCAGACATCCTAGACACGCTCGCATCCCGCGGCGTCAAGAGCACGATGTTCCTCACCGGCGCGTTCATCAGAAAATACCCGCAGGTGGTGATAAACATCGCGATGCAGGGCCACGAACTCGGCAACCACACGATGAACCACCCGCGCCTGACCACATACGCAGACAACATGACGCAGACAACGCGCTCCGGCATTTCACGCCAGTCAATCATAAACGAACTCTCCGGCGCGGCGCGCGCCCTCGCCGACCACACCGGCCTGCGCTTCGCCCCGCTATGGCGCGCCCCCTACGGCGAATACAACCGCGAAATATGCCGATGGGCTATCGACGCCGGATACATACACATCGGCTGGCGGCAAGGCGGTTCGTGGCGCACAAACTTAGACACAAACGACTGGGTGCCAAACGCGAGCCACCCGGGCTACAAAAGCCCCGAAGAGGTCTTCGACAAAATCATAAACATCGCCAAAAAACCCGGCGGCCTAAACGGAGGGATAATATTAATGCACCTAGGAACAGAAAGATCGCCGCGCTCCCAGCAGGTGCATATTATATTAGGGAGGCTGATAGACGCCCTGAGAAGCATGGGGTACGAACCGACAACGGTATCGGACTTGCTGTATCAGTCGGGGGTGGACGTTAGCTTGATAGGAAACGATTGACAATGCACAATGTTCAACGCTCAATGGTTGAACGGCTTCGCCGATATTGTATTAGCGACGTTCATTCATTGGTTCATTGCTCGTCATTGAGCGTTGAATATTGCGCATTGTATTAACCACCACTAACAAACACAGAAATAACCATATGATAAACGGCATGCCCTACGACCAGTTCCTCCTCCGTATCCCCGTGATACTCCTCGCGCTCACAATCCACGAGGTCGCCCACGGCTGGGCCGCGCTGCGCCTCGGCGACCCCACCGCGCGCAACGAGGGGCGGCTCACGCTGAACCCGCTCCCCCACCTAGACCTCCTCGGCACAATCATGCTCATGACCGGCCTCTTCGGATGGGCTAAACCCGTACCCGTAAACCCCTACAACCTGCGCAACCCCAAGCGCGACCTGATGCTCGTAAGCCTTGCGGGCCCGGCGTCGAACATCATACAGGCAATCCTCTTCGGGCTAATAATAAGAATATGCGTGACCATAGACCCCGCCCTGCTAAGAACCGTTTTAAGCGGCCACCTGCTGACGCTCCTGATGCTCGCGTTCCTAATCAATTCGGGGCTAGCGTTCTTCAACCTGCTGCCCATCTACCCGTTAGACGGTTCAAAAATATTAGCATGGTTCCTGCCCGACAAGTACGTCGGCCCATATATGCGCGCCACAGGCTACGCCCTGCCCGTAATCTTCGGACTCGTGATAATAGGATACCTAACGGGGCACCGCATACTATCGGCAATCCTCGGGCCGATCTTTGAACCGTTCATGTTTTTGATGCAACTGATTACGTTTGGGGACGGGAGGGCGGTGTTTTAGCGTCCCCGTCCGCGCCGGTTTCGTCCCCGTCCTCTTCGGCTTCGTCAACATCCGCTTCGGCTTCGTCAACGTCCGCTTCGGCTTCGTCAACGTCAGCTTCTTCCTCGGCGCCCGCGTCTTCCGGCGCTGTCTCTATGGGGGCTTGCACGGTGATGATCGACGAATCGGCTACGTCGTCGTCGCCGTGTTCGCATAGGGCGATGTCGATTACGTTGTCGCCTTCGCTTAGGTTAATAAGCCTCATGCCTTGAGAGGCTCTGCCGTATAGCGATATTAGGGTTACGTCTATGCGGATTATGATTCCGTTTCTCGTAATGAGCATCACGTCTAAGCCGTCGCCGACCCTCTTCAGCGATATTACGCTGCCGTTCTTCTCTGTCAGCCGGATGTTTTTAACGCCCTTGCCGCCGCGGCGCGTTTTGCGGTAGTCGGCTACCGACGAGCGTTTTCCGTAGCCTTTGTCGGTCACGGTCAGGATGTCGTTGCGGTCGCTCGCTATTATCATGGCCACGACCTTGTCGCCGTCTTGCAGCCTAATGCCCCTTACGCCGCGCGCGTTGCGGCCCATTATTTTCCTGACAGTACTCTCGTGGAACCTAACCGCTTGGCCGAGCGCAGTCCCTAAGATTACGTCGTCGTCGCCGGAGGTTAGTTTCACCTCGATGAGCGAGTCGCCCTCGTCGAGCGCCAGCGCGTTTCTGCCGCCGCGCATGATGTTCGCGTAGGAGGAGAGCGGCTGCTTGTTGACGATGCCCCGCTCCGTGGCCACGATGATAGAGCGCGTGTCGTCGAACTCCTTTACGGGGACGAACGCGGCTATCTTCTCGCCCTGCTTTAGGTCTATGAGGTTGACGATGGGACGCCCCCGTGAGCTGCGGCCTACCTCGGGGATCCTATACACCTTGAGCCTGTAGCACCGCCCCGCGTTCGTGTAGAAGAGGATGTAGGCGTGCGTCGACGCCACGAAGAGCGTCGTTATGAAGTCGTTCTCTTTCGACTCCATCCCTTTCACGCCTCTGCCGCCGCGCCCCTGCGAGCGGTACTCGGAGACCGCAGTGCGCTTGATGTAGCCCTCGTGGGTCATCGTGATCACCATGTCCTCCTCGGCGATCATGTCCTCTATGCCGACGTCGCTCGCGGCGTCGGTTATCTCCGTCCGCCGCGCGTCGCCGTAGCGCTCCCGCATGTCTAGGAGCTCGCCCTTGATTATCTGCATCCGGCGGTCGCGGCTTGCGAGGATGTCCGTTAGGTCGGCTATCAGCGTAAGTAGCTCTTGATATTCCTGCTCGATCTTCTCGCGCTCTAGCCCCGTAAGCTGCCTAAGCCTCATGTCGGTGATGGCCTTCGCCTGAATCTCGCTCAGCCCGAAGCGCCCCATGAGCTTAGAATTTGCCTCTTCTGTCGTTGACGATGCGCGAATCAGCGCCACGACCTCGTCGATGTTGTCGAGCGCTATGCACAAGCCCTCTAAGATGTGCGCCCGATCCTTGGCCTTCTTTAGCTCAAACTCCGTTCGGCGCACTACCACATTGTGGCGGTGGTCTAGGAAGTGCGCCATTAGCTCCTTTAAATTGAGCACCTGCGGGCGCATATTGACAAGCGCGAGGTTGATGATGCCGAACGTGGTCTGCAGCGAGGTATATTTGTACAGCTGGTTGAGTATCGCCTCGCCGAACGCGTCCTTCTTTATGCCGATAACGATGCGCATGCCCCGCCTGTCGGACTCTTCCCGCGTAAACGATATGCCCTCTATCTCTTTGTCGCGCACCATGTCGCAGATTTTCTTGTACAGCACGGCCTTGTTCACCTGATACGGTATCTCGGAGATAACGATCTGTTCGCGGTCGTTTGCCGTCTTCACGACCTCCGCGCGCCCGCGCACTATTACCCTGCCCTTGCCCGTCATGTACGCCTCGTGGATCCCGTCGCGCCCGAAGACCACGCCGCCGGTTGGAAAATCGGGCCCTGGGACAACCTTAATCAGCTCTTCTATCGTAATATCCGGGTTGTCAATCATCATCACAAGCCCCGTCACGATTTCGCGCAGGTTGTGCGGCGCCATGTTTGTCGCCATGCCGACCGCTATGCCCGTCGTCCCGTTCAGAAGCAAAAACGGCAGCTTGGAGGGGAGCACCGTCGGCTCTTTTAGGCTGTCGTCGTAGTTCGGCGCGAAATCCACGGTGTCCTTGTCTAAATCCGCGAGCATCTCCTCCGCGAACGCCGTCATGCGGCACTCCGTGTACCTCATGGCCGCCGGCGGGTCGCCGTCGACCGAGCCGAAGTTGCCTTGGCCGTTGACCATCGGGTAGCGCATAGAGAAGTCTTGCGCCATGCGGACGATGGAGTCGTATACCGCGGTGTCGCCGTGCGGGTGGTACTTACCTATAACGTCCCCGACGAGGCGCGCGCTCTTTTTTGGCGGCTTGTTGTGTTGAAGCCCTAGCTCCTCCATGCCGAAGAGGACGCGGCGGTGCACCGGCTTTAGCCCGTCGCGCACATCGGGGAGGGCGCGGGAGGTGATCATGCTCATAGAGTAGTCTAGGTACGACTTCTGCATCTCGTCTTCTATGAAGACGGGGAGGATCTTTTCAGGGCGGGGTTCGGGCGTGTTTTCGATTTTGGTTTCGCTCATAATCTTTTAATCTTTTAATTTTTTAAAATCAAATTCTTTTAAATCTTTTTCAGACGAAGCCGAAGCCTAAAAATCTTTTAAATCTTTTTCAGACGAAGCCGAAGCCTAAAAATCTTTTAAATCTTTTTCAGACGAAGCCTACGGCTTCATAACGT
>JAIRUL010000030.1 GCA_031254445.1 Chitinispirillales bacterium | reverse complement strand
AACATCAACATCAAAACCATCCTCACCGCCGCCTTTGACTTTGACTTTGACGTTGACTTTGTGTGGCGGCTTTAGCCGCCACACGTTATGAAGCCGTAGGCTTCGTCTGAAAAAGATTTTAAAAAGACTTTGATTTTAAAGTCAAAGTCAAAGTCAAAGTCAAAGTCAAAGTCAAAGTCAAAGTCAAAGTCAAAGTCAAAGTCAAAGTCAAAGCCTTCGGCCTACGGCCTCAGGCTTTCAGGCTTTCAGGCTTTCAGGCTATATAACACTCGACGCTATGGAAAAATAAATCAATATCCCGCTGATGTCCACAATGCTTGTGACTAGCGGCGCGCTCGCCGCCGCAGGGTCGCGCCCAAGCCTCCGCAGCGCAAACGGCAAGAGGAGCCCTACTAGGCTGCTCGTCGTTACGATAAGCACCATCGACACGGCCACCACGGCGCCCACGCGCCAGCCGCCCCTATAAAACGCTAGCCCCGCCACCGCGGCGGCCATCGTCAGCCCAAGCATTAGCGCTACCCAAATCTCTTTTACTAACATGCGCCACACGTCGCCCATCTTCACGTTCCCCACCGCGAGCGCGCGCACTAAAAGCGTCGCCGACTGCGAACCGGCGTTGCCGCCGCTGCCTATCAAGAGCGGCAGGAAGAAGACGAGCGCCACCGCGGAGGATATCGTCTCCGTGAAGAACGACATCCCCAGCCCCGAAAAAATATTCACGAAGACGAGCAGCACGAGCCACACCACGCGGCCGCGGAAGAGCACCGAGACCGCGGCCTCGCGGATGCTCTCGATGGGGCCGTCGCCGTCCGCCTGCAGGCTCACCGCGCCGAGCTTCTGGAAGTCCTCGGTCACCTCCGCTTCGGCCACGTCCATGAGGTCGTCGATGGTCACTATGCCTATGAGCACCCCAGCCGAGTCGACCACGGGCAGCGCGAGGTAGTTGTACTTCTTGATCACCGCCACCGCCTCCTCCTGGTCGCTGTAGCCCGTCAGCGAGACGACGCTGCCGTCCATCACCGACTCGACCGTCTTCTCCGGCGGCGCCAAGATCAGGTGGCGCAGCGATATCTCGTCTATGAGCTTGCCAGCCTCGTCCACCACATAAACCATGTTCACGGTCTCGCTCTCCACGCCCCGCTCGCGGATGTGCGCAAGCGCCTCCTCGACCGTCATCCCGGCGCTTATGTCCACGAAGTTCGGCGTCATCACGCGGCCAACGCTCCCCTCGGGGTAGCCGAGTATCTGGCGCGTCTCGTCCAAGTCCTCCGGCGACAAAAGCCCGAAGAGCCGCCGCGTCGCCTCCGCCGGCATCTCGTCGATGAGCGCCGCGCGGTCGTCGGGGCTGAGGTCGGCGAGAAGCCCGCGCACCTCGTGGTTCGTCAGCTCCTTGAGCAGGTCGTTCTGGCGCCCCGCCGCGAGCTCCGAAAAGACCTGCGCCCCGTACTGCCGCGGCAGAAACCGCAAAAGCAGCACCCGCGTCGGCTCGTCGATAGACTCGATGAGGCCGGCGACCTCCGCCGGGGGCCAGATGACAAGCGCCTCGCGCATGTCGGTCCACTGCCGCTCGCGGATCAACTGGACGATTTCGGGGGTTAGGAGTTCCTTTAGCATCTTAGCTTTTTGTCTTTTTATCTTACCGTTTCGACGGTTTATTCAATCTATACCGTTTCGCCTATCTATTTGATTTTAACTTATTTATCTAAAATACTATATGGCGGGGGGAATGTGGTATTTTCATTATGGGAATAGAATCAAAATCTTTAAAATCAGAAAAGTCAACCGCACTTAGAAAAGCCGCACGCCTTGCATACCGCGCACCCGCTCTCGTGCTCCATAATCCCGCCGCACTCCGGGCACTGCGGGCAGTAGCCCATGTCTAAGCCGCTGTAAGCTATTTGCGGGGCGGCGCCGGCGCCGGTTTTGCCGTGGGCTTCGGCGACGGCTTTTTCTAATACGCGGCCTATCGCGTCGGCGCAGGAGAGGACCATTTCGCCGTCGTGCCACGTGGGGATGGGGCAGCGGATCCCGCGGAGCTGGGCCACTATCACGGCGGGGTCGATTCCGCTGCGCAGGGCAAGCGAGACAAGGCGCGAAACGGCCTCGGCGTTGGAAGAGGCGCAGCCCCCCGACTTGCCCATTTGGGTAAAGACCTCGCAGAAGCCCAAATTGTCGGAGTTGATGTTGACATAGAGCGTGCCGCAGCCGGTCTTCGTCTTGTACGTCCGCCCGTGCGTCACGTCGGGGCGGGGGCGGGGGTGGATCGTCCCCGCGGCGGGGAAGTCGGCGGCGGGCGCGGCGCCGCCGCCGCTCGTCAGCACCTGATTCTGCCGCGAACCGTCGCGGTAGACGGTGATCCCTTTGCAGCCGAGCTCGTATGCGTAGCGGAAAGCCTCCTCCACCTCCTGCGCCGTCGCCTCGTGGCGGAAGTTCACCGTCTTCGACACGGCGTTGTCGGTGTACCTCTGGAACGCGGCCTGAATCGTCACGTGCCACCGCGGCTCGATGTCGTGCGAGGTGACGAAGACGTCCTTTATGCGCTTGGGGATGCCGTGTATCTTGCCTAAGCTCCCGCATTCGGCGACCATCTTCATAAGCTCCTCGTTATAAAAACCCTCGTTTTGCGCTACCTGCCTAAACTCGGGGTGCACCTCTAGGAAGCGCTTGCCGTCGAGCACGTTCTTCTCGTAGGCGATGGCGAAGAGCGGCTCGATGCCGCTCGAACACCCGGCGATCATTGATATCGTCCCCGTGGGCGCTATGGTGGTGACCGTGGCGTTGCGCATCTGCAAGCCGCCCTCCTTGTCGAAGACCGACCCGCGGAAGTTCGGGAACGTCCCGCGCTCCCGCGCCAAGTACGCGCTGACCTTCCGCGCCTCCTCCTGGATGAACTTCATCACCTCGCCCGCGGCGTCCGCGGCGGCGGTCGAGTTGTACGGTATGCCCAGCTCTATGAGCATGTCCGCGAAGCCCATCACGCCGAGGCCTATCTTGCGGTTCCCCAAGGTCTTTTCGGCGATCTCGGGCAGCGGGTACTTGTTCACCTCTATGACGTTGTCCAAAAAGCGCGCCGCCGCGCAGACGACCGAACCGAGGCGCTCGAAATCTATGGCCTTCTTGCCCTCTTTGGCACATATCATTTTGGCAAGATTGATGGAGCCTAGGTTGCACGACTCATACGGCAGGAGCGGCTGCTCGCCGCAGGGGTTCGTGCTCTCTATGCGCCCCACGTGCGGGGTCGGGTTGCCGTCGTTCATCCTATCCAAAAACACCACGCCCGGCTCGCCGTTCTTCCACGCGAGCTCCACTATCCTATTGAAGACGCGCGACGCCGCAAGCCGCCCCATCTCGTCGCCGGTGCGCGGGTTGCGCAGCGCGTACTCCTCGCCCTTCTTGAGCGCCTCCATGAACTCCTTGGTTATGCCGACCGATATGTTGAAGTTGGACATCACCCCGTCCTTCGCCTTGAGCTCGATGAAGTCGAGTATCTCGGGGTGGCTGCAAGAGAGTATCCCCATGTTCGCCCCGCGGCGCGTCCCGCCCTGCTTCACCGTCTCCGTCGCCATGTCGAAGACGCGCATAAACGACAGGGGCCCCGACGATATGCCCTTAGTCGACTTGACCCGGTCGTTCTTAGGCCGGATGTGCGAAAACGAAAACCCGGTGCCGCCGCCGCTCTTGTGGATGAGGGCCGTGTTCTTGACAGAGGTGAAAATCTCCTCCATGGAGTCGCCGACCGGCAGCACAAAACAAGCGCTCAGCTGCTGCAGCTCGCGCCCCGCGTTCATGAGCGTGGGCGAGTTCGGGAGGAACTCTAAATCTACCATCATGTTGTAAAACCGCTCCGTCCACACGTCGGCCTTGGCGTCCTCGCCGAAGCGCTTCTCCGCCGAGGCGATGTTCTCGGCGACCCGGAAGAAGAGATCCTCCGGCGCCTCCGCGACGTTGCCGTTGTCGTCCTTAATAAGGTAGCGCTTCTCGAGCACGACGCGCGCGTTGGCGCTAATAGCCGCCTTTTTCTGCGTGAGGCGCTCGCGAAGCCCGGCGCTAGGGGCCGGCGCGGCCGAGGCCGACGCCGAAATGATAGCCGATTTAACGGTCTTGCTCAAAACATCCGTAACAATAGCGCCAACGCCGGTAGCAGCCGATTTGGGGGGCATTTCTTCTATTTCCTCGCTTGATGGATAGCGTGTTCAATTTCAGCCCGCAACGGCTGATGCGGCACGGCGCCGCTTCAGGTAGTAAAAATAGGTTATCGGAGGGGCCGTGTCAATAGTTTTGTGCAAGATTTTTACACAATACTTTGTGGGCGGGCGGGGATTCTTATACAAGGCGTTGTCGTTGGCGTTAAAATCAAAAGATTAAAATCAAAGCCTTTTAAATCTTTTGGGGGCGGGGCCCCGCCCCGCCCCGCCAAACCCATTACTTCGCAATCGGCCATTTTTTATGCCACCACACCAGCATCGGCGCGGCTATGAACAGCGTGGAGTAGGTGCCTATGGCTACGCCTATGGCTAGGGCCAGGGCGAAATCCTTTATGGAGTCGCTTCCTAGCACGTACAGCGCCATCACCGTCAAAAACGTTGTCCCCGACGTTATGATCGTCCTCGACAGGGTTTGGTTCAAACTCCCGTTGACCACGTCGGAAAAGGCCTTGCCGCGCAGGCCGCCTTTCACGTTTTCCCTAATCCGGTCGAAGACCACAATCGTGTCGTTCAGCGAGTAGCCGATAACCGTCATCACGGCGGCCAAAAACGGCAGCGTCAGCTCCAAATCCATCAGCGAGAAAACTCCAAGCGTAATGCAGACGTCGTGAAACAGCGGAACCACCGAGGCCACGGCGTAGGAGAGCTTGAAGCGTATGCCTACATATATAAGTATGGAGATAAGCGCCAAGATCGAGGCTATGACGGCGTCGCGCGTCAGCTCGCCGCCTATCTTGGGGCCCACGTTTTCGTTCCTTAAAACTGTGAACGCGTTGCCGGCAAGATCCCTCTCCAAGGCGCCGCGGATGTCGTTTAGCACCGTGTTGATGTCTGCGGCCTTGCTGCGCACGGTTATCTGTAGCTCGTTTTGCTCGGCGGCGCCTATCGTCTTGATTTCCGGGGCGCCGTAGTTGAGCGCGCCTATAGAGCTCCTGATCGCGGCTATCTCGTCGCGCACGGGCTTCTCGAACTTGAGGTGCAGGGTCGTGCCGCCGGCGAAGTCTATCGACATGTTGAAGCCGCGGTGGGCGGCTACCGACGCGACGGAGACTATTATGAACGCCAGCGAGCAACCCACGGCTATCTTCGCGTAGCGCAGGAAGTTGTACTTGGTATCCTTAAAAAATTGTAACATCTTTCTTCTTTCCCTCTATGATAAAAGTTATATGCTGATTTTCGACTGCCTATGGAAAAACGCGAGCATCAGGGTCCGCGACACGAAGAGCGCCGTGAAGAGCGACGCCGATACGCCTATGATGAGCGTGACCGCGAACCCGCGTATGGGGCCGGTGCCTTTCCATAGGAGTATCAGGGTCACGATGACGGAGGTGATGTTCGAGTCCAAGATGGCCGAGAGGGCGTTTGCGAACCCTTGGTCTATGGCGCTGCGCACGGTGCGCCCCTGCGAGAGTTCCTCCCGCGCGCGCTCGAATATCAGCACGTTGGCGTCGATGCCCATGCCCACTAAGAGGATGAGCCCCGCGATGCCGGGGAGCGTGAGCGTCGCGTTGAACGCCGCCATCGCCGCCAGCACTATTAGCATGTTAAGCAAGAGCGCGAAGAGCGCGATAAACCCGCTGGCCTTGTAGTAGATGATCATGAACACTATAATTACCCCTGTCCCGATCACCCCGGCCAAGAGCCCCTTGTGTATAGCGTCCTGGCCAAGCGACGGCCCCACGGTGCGCTCCTCTATGATGTACACGGGCGCTGGCAGCGCGCCGGCGCGCAGGATGATGGCCAGCCCCCTAGCCTCTTCTATGGTAAAGCTGCCGGTTATCTCGGCGCGGCCGCCCGATATCCTCGAACTTATCCGCGGCGCGGAGTAGACGGTGGAGTCTAAGACGATGGCTAAACTCTTGCCGACGTTGTGCCCCGTGACCGTAGTGAAGCGCTTCGCGCCGGAGGCGTTCATCTCCATGTCTATTTTCGCCTTGCCGGCGTTCATCCCGCCCTGGTCTATGGCGTGCCGCGCGTCCTTTATGACGTCGCCCTTCATCTCGGGGGCGGACTTCACATAATATAGGAACTTGTAGCCTACCTGCGAATTCTTGTCTAAGTTCTTCGTCTCGTTGCCCCACAGAAACACATTCCTGCCGAGCCCCGCGCGCTCAAGCGCTTTGCGGACGTCGTCGCGCTTCAGGTACTCGCTGACCTTGCGCACGTTATCAGTCCGCACGACCGCCATCTCGCCCATGTACTCGACAAGCGAGCGGAACGCCCCCGCCGCCTCAAAGGCGTCGTACTCCTCCCCGCCCTCGCCGCCGCCGGCCTTGGCCGCCGAATCCGGCGCGTCGCCGCCCTCGCTCCCGCTGAAGAGCTTGTCGGCAAGCTCCTGATCGGCCTTCTCGCTCGCGGCCTCGGCCTTCTTCTCCTTGCCCTCTTCGCCCTCGGCCGCCTCGTCGCCGCCCTTGCCGCTAACCGCGGCCTCGATCACCGAGAGGGCGCGCTCGCGCTCCGCGTCGTCGCGCACAAGGTTGAACTCAAGCTGCGCGGTCTTGCCTATAACCTCCTTGGCCACCGCCTCGTCCTTTATCCCCGGCAGCTCGACGATGATCCTGTCGCGCCCCTGCTTCTGGAGGGTCGGCTCCGCAACGCCGAGCTGGTTGATGCGGTTCTCTATGATGGCGTAGGCCCTGTCTATCACGTCCTTGTCGTCGCTCTCAAGCTTCGAACGGTCGATCTCCAGCACAAGCCGCATGCCGCCCTGCAGGTCTAACCCCAAGTTTAGGATGCGCTTGAGGCTCGCCGGGGCGTCCCTGCGGACGTTCTCCTGCTCAGCCTCCGACTTTGAATAAAACTGTATCGACGGTATAATCAAGTATACCGCCAGCGCCAAAACGGCGGCGACGACGCCGAAACGAAAACCCATGTTCCTCATATTGTCGGAAAAGCCCTTTCTGTAAAATCTTTTATCTTTTTATCTTTTAAAACCCACTTATTTCAGCCAGCCCTCAAATACTCGTCCGCCAAATTCACAATGTCTTGCGGGTTTTGGGGCTTGGTTAGGTATCTGTCGCACCCTACGCGCTCGCCCTCGAGAACCTCGTCGTCGTCGGACATGGCCGTGAACATGAACACGGGGATGCCCCTGGTGGCCGGGTCGCTCTTGAGCCTCTTGCAGATATCGAACCCGCTCGGGCCGCGAAGCGACACGTCCAAAATGGCCAAGGAGAGCTCCTCCCTCCCGATCACCTCAAAGGCCTGCTCGGCGTTTGAGGCCTCAAATACGCGGTAGCCGGCAAGCTCCAAGAAGAGCCTCAGCACCTTGAGCACCCCAAGCTCGTCGTCTACCAACAGCACGCTGTGTTCGCCCTGATTCGCCATGATGTCCCTACTTTCTAAAAAAAACAAGAATTCCGCCCGGTACGCGCCGGGCTCAGCCAAAAAACAACTAAATATATATTATGGCGTGGCGATGCGCAAAATTTTTTTACACCTTGAACCGGCCGACCATATCCCTAAACTCGTCGGCGACTTTCTCTAAATCGTCCGCTTTCTTGTTCACCCGCTCCGCCCCGCTCGCCCCGTCCTGCGCGGCCTTGTACATCTCCGAGACGTTGTCGCTCACGTCGCCCACGCCCTTGGCCGCCTCGCTCGCGTTCTCGCTCACGCCGCTCGCGCTCTTCGACACGTCGCCGATGACGTCGGCTATGCGGCTCGCGTTCGAGTTCGCCTGCGCGATGTTGTCGGCTATGTCGCTGCTCGCCTTGGCCTGCTCCCGCACGTGCGCCGCGATGCCCTCGACAGACGTGTTGATTTGGGCGAGTATCCCCGCCACCTCGCCGATAACGAAGGCCGCGTTCGCGGTGCCGGACTGGATGCTCTCTATGCGGTGCGTGATGTCGTTGGCGTTCGACGCGCTCTGGTTGGCAAGCTGCTTTATCTCCCCCGCGACCACCGTAAAGCCCTTGCCCGCCTCGCCCGCGCGGGCCGCCTCCACGGTCGCGTTCAGCGCGAGCAGGTTCGTCTTGCGCGCGATGTCCTTGATGACGTCGGTAAACTTCCCTATCTCTTGGGAAGCGGCGGAGAGCTTCCTCATTGCCTCCGTGGCCGCCGTCGCCATCTCGTCCGCGTCCGCGGCGATCTTGTGGACGTCCTCGGCGTTGCCCAAAATCTGGCCTATCCGCGCGCCCATGTCCTTTATCGCGCCGTCTATCGTGCTCATGTTCTCGCGCATGCTCTCCGCCGCCCCCGCCACCCCGTTCACGCTACGGCTCGCCGCCTCCGCGCCGCTCGCCATCGCGTTGATGTTCGAGACCATGCTGCCCATCGTGCCCACCACGGCGCGGCTCTGGCCCACCGTCTGCTCCGACCCGCCCGCCAACTGCCCGCTAACGCGCGAAAGCTCCTCGCTCGCCCCCGCGATCGTCGCCGAGTTCGCGCGCATCTTCTCTATGACGCCGCGGATGTTCTCGAAAAACTCGTTGACGGAGGCCGCGACAACCCCTATCTCGTCGCGCCTCCCGATATTTAACCGGCGCGTCAAATCCCAGTCGATAGATGTCTGCCTAAGCGCCTTGGCCATGTCCCGCAGGGGGTTGGCAATCTGCGCGATAAATATGTTGAACACAATGAATATCAGCGCTATGACGGACATCACGATAATAAAAAACCGCGTCATCGAGGTGTCGTACTCCTTATTAGAGATGGGCTTGACCGCGACCGCGTACCACGACAGGGTCGGAACCGAGGCCACGGCAACCTCCCCGGCCTCCGCGTGGATTATCGAGCCCCCGCTGCCGTAGAGCCCCTTCGCCGCCGCGAAAACCTCGTCCGCAAACCCGCCCGCGAAAACGTCGCCAAGCTTCTTCTTCCCGCTGACAAGCCTATTGTCCATAGCCCCCGTTATCTCGCGCGCCTCGTTGAAGAAATAGAGGGCGGCCTCCCCATCGTAGCCGCCGTATATCGCCTCGGTGAACGAGGAGAGGTCTATCCCCGTCCCCACAATGCCCACCGGCCTCCCGGCGCCGTCCCTCACTGCCGCGTTGATCCAGAGCATGATCTTCTGCAAGTGCTCGTTGTAGTTGATGTTGAAGTTGTACTTGTCGGGCGAGCGCATGGTCATCGCGTACCAGTACTCGCTCGCTTTGGCGGTGTCGACCACATACGCAAACGCGTCGTTGGAGTAAAACCTCTTGTCCGCGTCGCTAACCCAAAAAACCGAGTTGCCGCCAAAAGCGCTGCGGTACCCCTGAATCTCCGCAAACGCGGTTTTCTTCAGCGCCTCGTCGGACGGGTTCAAAAAATGGCTCACGATGAGCGGCGAAGTGGCCATCTTGAGCGCTATGGCTATCTCCCCCTTAACCGAACTCTCAAGCTTTATCTTCTCGGTCTCAAGCGCCCGCAAGATCTCAAAATCTATGCCCTCTACAATAATCTGCCGCATAGCGAGAAAAAACGCGGCGCTCCCCGCGGCAAGGATAAGCAGGAACAGTATCGCGGAAAACATAAAAAACTTCAGCTTTATAGACGTTGGCTTCCTTACGGACGACATGGCTTTTTACCTTTCCCCAAAACCATTAATGTACAGCGGCGGTTACGCGGCATGGATTGGATAGACCTTGGCGCCGATATGGGCGCGGCGCGGCGACATATTTATCCTAATTATGTACAATATAATATTTGGGTAGGGATTGGCGCGAAAAATAATAGGGGGCGGGGCGATTAAAGCCAAATTCTTTTAAATCTTTAAATCTTTTAAATCTTTTTCAGACGAAGCCGAAGCCTAAAAATCTTTTAAATCTTTTAAATCTTTTTCAGACGAAGC
>JAIRUL010000294.1 GCA_031254445.1 Chitinispirillales bacterium | reverse complement strand
GCGGCTTTAGCCGCCACACGTTATGAAGCCGTAGGCTTCGTCTGAAAAAGATTTAAAGAATTTGACTTTTATAGGCTTCGTCTGAAAAAGATTTAAAGAATTTGACTTTTATAGGCTTCATCTGAATAAAGAATTTAAAGAAATTGATTTTAAAAGATTAAAAGATTAAAAGATTAAAAGATTATCCCCCAAACGCCTGTTTCAAGTCCGCAATAATATCGTCAATATGCTCCGTCCCTATCGACAGCCTTATCGTATTCGGCTTGATATCCTGCTCTGCCAGCTCTTGTTCGTTCAGCTGCGAGTGCGTTGTAGTCGCCGGGTGTATCACTAGCGATTTTGAGTCGGCGACGTTGGCTAAAAGCGAGAATATTTGCAATTTTTCGCAGAACGCCTTCGCCGCATCGGCTCCGCCTTTTATTTCGAAAGTAAAGATCGAGCTTGCTCCATTCGGATAATACTTCCTATACAATGCATTATCCGGGTGCGACGCCAGCGACGGGTGGTTCACACGTTCGACCTTGGGGTGTTTTGTCAAAAAGTCAACGGCTTTGAGCGCGTTCTGCACGTGCCTCTCGACCCGCAGCGACAGCGTTTCTAGGCCTTGCAGGAGTAGGAACGAGTTGAACGGGCTAATCGCCGCGCCGGTGTCCCTCATGAGCGTAATCCTTATTTTGGTGACGTAGGCGGCTTCTTTAGCGGCGTCGGCTATCACTACGCCGTGGTAGCTTGGGTTTGGTTTGGAGAGGCCGGGGAATTTGTCGTTCTGCTTCCAGTCGAACTTGCCGGAGTCGATTATCACGCCGCCTATGACCGTCCCGTGCCCGCCTATGAACTTTGTGGCGGAGTGGACGACGATGTCCGCGCCGTGTTCTATCGGGCGGAAGAGGAAGGGGGTAGCGAAGGTGTTGTCTACGATTAGCGGGATGCCGCGGCTGTGGGCGATTTTCGCTACGGCGTCTACGTCTACTATTGTGGAGTTGGGGTTGCCGAGCGTTTCGATGAAGACGGCCCGCGTCTTGCCGTCGATGGCTTTCTCAAAATTCCTTGGGTCGCCCCCGTCTACGAACGCGGTGGTGACGCCTGATTCCGGCAGGGTGTTGGCTAATAGGTTGTATGTGCCGCCGTATATGCGTTTATCGGCGACCACGTTGTTTCCGGCGGTCGCGATGTTTTGGATCGCGTAGGCGCTGGCGGCCGCGCCGGAGGCGGTGGCGAGCGCGGCGGCGCCTCCTTCGAGCGCGGCGATGCGCTTTTCGAAGACGTCGCTTGTCGGGTTCATGAGCCGCGTGTAGATGTTGCCGGGCTCGGTGAGGCCGAACCTCGCGGCGGCTTGGGCGCAGTCTTTGAAGACGTACGAGGTCGTGGCGTAGATGGGCACGGCCCGCGAGTCTGTGGCTGGGTCCGGCGACTCCTGCCCCGCGTGGAGCTGGAGGGTTTCAAAGCGGTGGTTTTGCGCGTTCACTAGTGTTGCTCCTTACGGTTTTGGGTTATATGTGGATGCGTGTGTAACGCTATAAAAATAATAAAGCGCGTCAAGGATTATGGCGGAAACGCCCAAAAATATGTTACCGCGCCGGTTTTGACGTTGACGTGTATGTTTTAAAAAGCAGCCTCCCCTTATTATGAGGGGAGGCTATTGGGCGATAAGGCCGCCCTCGATAAACAGTGGCGTTGGGGTGTAACGGATGTACCTTGTCTATACACAGAGCCCCGTCCCCAAAAAAAGACTTTAAAAATTTTGGCTTTATTATTTCCCGTCCCCAAAAGCATTAAAAGATTTTGATTTTAACCCCCTCCTGCCCCTGCGCGGAATATATATTATAATGATACTTTCTATAAACTCATGGGATTCTATAGGAGACGGGCGGATTGGGCTTGGATGACAATAAAAATGCGGGCGGGGGGCCGGCGGGGGGGCCAAAGGGGCCTCAAAAGCTTCCCGATGGCGGCGACGGGCGCCGGCCTTCGGCGGGCGGGGGGCGGCCTATATTCGTTTGGCTGCTCATTATTGCGGCCGTTTTCTTCGGTTTGCGTTCGATGGAGTCTTTCGGGCCGCAGCGCGAGGCGCGGCTGACCTATACGCAGTTTTTGACGCTTTTAGGCGCCGCCGAAAACGCGGTCTCGGAGGCCGTGGTCATGCAGAGGGGCGACGGGCGCGCGGTTATGCGCGGGCAGGTGCGGGACGGCGCGCAGCTTACGGCGATTGCGCCGGCGTACTCTGGCAGCACGCACTTCTCGGTCAACTTGCCGTTTTTAGACTCGGAGATGCTGCGCGCTTGGGACGCGGCGGGGTTCCCGTACAAGTTCGAGCAGGAGAAGATGTGGGGGAACGTCCTCGTTCAAGTCGCGATCATAGTGGCTATTTCGCTTATTTTCTACTTCTTGTTTATACGCAACATGCAGTCGGCGCAGCGCGGGATGTTTTCATTTGGGAAGAGCCGCGCCAAGCTGCACAACATCGACCGCCCGCAGGTAACTTTCGCCGACGCGGCGGGCATCGAGGAGGCTAAGGCGGAGCTAGAGGAGA
>JAIRUL010000291.1 GCA_031254445.1 Chitinispirillales bacterium | reverse complement strand
ATATACAGTTATCCTTTATTCACAGGACTAAACCCCAATAGGCATCAAAACCGCCCTGAAAGTTCCAATGCCTACACCCTGCACCCGCAGGTTGCGATAAAAATATACAAAGTTTTATTGAACCCCAAACCTTTATTTCTAGAGGATCACGGTTCATGGTTTCCTAACCAGCGAAATCCCCCGCGATTGCCCCCCCGAATTTTGTCGAATTCCGAGTAACCGGTGCCCGGTGGTACGTTTCGGCGTTGGCCTTAAAATGGCGGATGGCGACCGCGAACCCGTAGTTCTTAAGGCTTGAAAACGTAGCAATAGGCTCCGGCTCCGCCGCTTCAGCCGGTCTCGGCGGAACAATCTGGGTACAACCCCCCTCCTCCGTCACCCCCGGATTCGGCGTGCAGCCGGTTGGGGTTAATGTCATAGCGGTGGCCTCCTCCGGCAGAAAAAGCCCTCCAAAAGCATATGCCATAAAACCCTCCTTCGCCGGTAGGCATTTATTCTGATAAAATATATTGCGGCGGAGCGGGGCGCATAATATTTTTTATATTAATTTCGTACTAAGCCTAAAAAAGGAGCGCGCGCCCGCCATGCCCAAGAAAAACAGAGTTGTCCTCCAACCGGAGTATTTGAGCAGGTTCAGCTGCATCGGCGGCGCCTGCGAAGACAGCTGCTGCAGCGGCTGGCGGGTCTCCGTGGACAAAAAGACGTTTTTGGAGTATAGGCGCGTGAAGGACAAAGCGCTCGCCCCCCTCCTCGACGAATTCGTTAAAAGGGAGCGCAAAGAGGGCGTAAAGAGCGACGAGGCCTACGCCAAGATAAACATGGTGAAGGGCCGCTGCCCCCTCCAAGACGCCCAAAACCTCTGCTTAATTCAGACAACGCTCGGCTACGGCGCTTTGTGCGACGTCTGCGCCGTTTACCCGCGCCTCTACAAAATCATCGATAAAAAGCTTGAGCGCTGCGCCACCGTCTCCTGCCCTGAAGCGGCGCGGCTTGTGCTCAACAACCCGGACGGCATAGGCTTCGAAACGGTGGAAGAGGGCAAGGGCGTCGGCCGCATCCCCGACCGCGCCCCGTCGCTCGCCCCCGGCGACGCTAAGTACGCCGCTAAGCCCGCCAAGTTCTTTTGGGAGATACGCATGGTCGGCCTGACCCTCCTCCAAAACCGCGAGTACACAGTCGGCCAGAGGCTCATCCTCTTAGGGCTGCTCTGCCGCAAAATAGACGAGCTCGACGAATCCGGCCGCGTGGAAGAAATCCCCAACATGCTCGAAACTTTCGGCGCGAGCGTAGACGACGGGTCGCTTAGGCCCGACTTAGACGCGGTGGAGGGCAGCTTCGGCATACAGCTAAGGCTCGCCAAGGAGCTGACGGACGAGCGGCTCAAGATGGAGCTCATCGCAAGCAAGGTTTACTTGGTCTGCATGGTGGAGACGCTCGCAGGCATAGAGTTCGTAGCTGACACGCCGGAGGCGACGATCATGAAAAAGTACGTGGAAAACCGCGACAAGTACGTTTTGCCGTATCTGAAGGATAAAGAGTACGTTCTAGAAAATTTTGTCGTAAACGAGTTCTTCGCGCGCCTCATGCCCATAAGCATAAACAAAACCGCGTGGGACTCGTACCTGTATTTGTGCGTGCTCTTCGGCATGGTGAAGCTGCACCTAAACGGCATGGGGGGGTTCCACAAGGGATTGACGGACGAGATTGTAGTCCGCATTGTGCAAGCATTTTCTAAGATGGTGCTGCATAACGGGAAATTTATTCCGGGTATGATTGAGAAGCTTAAGGCGAATGGGTTTGATACGCTGGGGTGGATGACTATATTGGTTAGCGATTGATGGAGCCGGGTCGAATAGTTGTGCATCTATGGGATACGGAAAGTGGTACGGCAACGGCAAAATCATCGCCGGCGGCCACAGCATCAAAGTCGATACGCGCATAGGCAAACATATAGAACGGGGTTTGAACGGTATGCGTTACAACACTGTAAGCAGGCAATGGAACGACGAGGGTTGTTTTATATGTGGAATGGACAACCCTGCCGGCATAAAGGCCGAGTTCTTTAATTGTGTCGACGAAGACGGCCAAGAGGTGTTAATCACCGAATTTAAAACGGCTGATATTCACCGATCCTATTTAGGCCGGACGCACGGAGGCGTCACGTCCGCTCTTTTGGACGAATCAATCGGGCGCGCCGCATATATCAGATTCCCCGAAATTTCGGTGGTGACCGTAGACCTTTCCGTTAAGCTCCGCAAGGCCGTGCCTGTGAACGAAACGCTTTACGTCATATCCCAAATCACGAACGCTACGTCGCGCATGTTTAACGGCGAAGGCAAAATGGTGGACAAAAACGGCGTGGTTTTGGCGACCGCTACGGGTAGATATTTCCGATTGCCGTTAAAGGACGTCGATCTCGCCTCGCGTCGCTATTTGAAAGAAAAGATGCCGGAATTTTTCGAGATTTAATTATGAAATTTGAAAATCCTGCATAATCTGGCAATTAGCGTTTGTACGTGTGTAACGCTTACCTTGCTTCTAAAATTGGTTTGTCGCGCCGTCGTACATCATCTAGTGGCAAAAAAAGGGGCGGCCGTTATGGCCGCCGCTGCAAACATAAACACTCGTGTCAACCCCAACCTCCAAAAATCAGTAATTCACAGACTTAACCTCAAAATATGCCTGCGGATGCGCGCACACCGGGCATATCTGCGGCGCGTTCGGCCCGTCGTGGATATGGCCGCAGTTGCGGCAGATCCAGACATGCTTCTCCGTCTTCGCGAAGACGGAGTTCTCCTCGACGCTTTTAAGCAGCTTCAAGTACCTCTCTTCGTGCTCCTTCTCGACTTTCGCCACCGCGTCGAACAAAAACGCGATGTTCGCGAACCCCTCCTCGCGCGCCTCCTCGGCCATGCGCTTGTACATGGCGGTCCACTCCTCGTGCTCCCCGCCTGCCGCGGCTTTCAGGTTCTCCTTTGTGGAGGGGACGTCGCCGCCGCATAGGAGCTTGAACCAGATCTTTGCGTGCT
The DNA here is from genome assembly GCA_031254445.1 of Chitinispirillales bacterium. GTDB lineage: Bacteria > Fibrobacterota > Chitinivibrionia > Chitinivibrionales > Chitinispirillaceae > GUT77. Next base: position 3,277 of record JAIRUL010000291.1, on the reverse strand, counting down.
CTTTTTCGTTGTCGGCGGTCTCTTGGAAGATCGCCGCTATCTGCTCGAAGCCCTCTTTTTTAGCTTTGCCGGCGAAGTAGGTGTACTTGTTGCGCGCCTGGCTCTCGCCAGCGAACGCCTCGGCGAGGTTCTTTTCGGTTTTTGTGCCTTTGAGTTCGGCCATACAGCCTCCTTTTTTTATTTGGTTTATTATTTACGGCCATAGCCGGCGGTTGCGCCTCGATTCGTATAAAAATAATTAAGGGCGCGGCGGAAAGGGCAACATTTGCCCGGTAAATTTCGGTATCGTAGGCCGGTTATATGGCGTTGTTCTGGGTAAGCCGATAAAATGGGGGGCGCGGCAATTTTTATTTAATAAATTTTTATTGATGTAACGGTATAAAAATCAACGCATTAACTGAGATTTCCTCCATCGGCCCTGTAAAAAAATATTGACCTTTCCGCCTGCCGATATTAAATTTACAGTATATCATAGTATATATGGGCGCGCTTTAGGCCGCAGAACCCTATTTTTCAAGCACCTGAAAAAGCCGTACAAGCGAGGAGTGCGTATTGAAGAACCTGAAAAATGCATTAGCCAAGCCCTCGGAGCCTGCGTCGCTGCCTTGGGCCATGTGGATTTGGAACGGGGCCATAACCAAGCCGGAAATTGAGAAGCAGCTTGGCGCTTTCATCTCTAAAGGGTTCGGCGGGGTCGCCGTCCGTCCCGGGCGGGACATGCTTCCGTCCTACATGTCTCAGGAGTTTTTGGAGAACTTCGGGCTGGTGCTCGAAATCGCCCAAAAGAACAAGATAGGCGTGCGCCTTGCCGACGACTTTTCGCTCGTTTGGGGCGGTACGCTCGACGGCATAACGAACGACAGCAAAGCGATGCGGGCCGAGTACCTCGTCTTCGAGGGCGAGGTGCTCGCCGCGCCCGGGGACCTCGACTTCGAGATCGTCATAGATCCCGAGAGCGAGTACATGGCGCAGGCAATGAAGAAGGCGGGCAAGCACCCGAACCTCAGCGAGGTCAAGCAGGTTCCCGTGCCTAGCGGCAAGAGCAGCTTCCGCTGGAAAGCGCCGAGCTCCGACTGGTGCCTCCTCCTCTACAAAAAGGAGCCGGCCCGCGGGGTTTCGGGGTGCGGCGTCCCCAACCTGCTCAACCCCAAGGTCATCCAGTCCTACGTCCAGAACGTCCTTGAGGCGCTAAAGGGCGGCATCACGAAGTTCGTCCCCGCTACTTTCGAGGGCATCGTCACCGAGATGCCCGCGCTGCGCCCGGGCGGCAACGCCATATTTTGGGACGACGACATCGCCGTCAAGTACAAGTCTAAGTACAAGAGGGATTTTTTGCCCATGCTGCCCATGCTCTTTATGGATATCCCCGGCGCGGAGAGGGCTAGGATACAGGCCTACAGCTTCATCTACAGCCTCATGGCGGAGCGGCTCCCCGTCGTCCTCGATGGGTGGGCGAAGAAGTACCGCCTCTCGCAGTGGGTGCTGTGGCCGGAGACCGGCATGTACCGGCCCGAGGGCGCGCTGTGCGACGGCTACGTGCCGCCGGAGGCCGCCATCTCGGCGCTCGGCCTGCAAAACGTGGACGGCTCCCTTGAAAACTTCGCGCTGCTCAGGGCCGCCGCCGACGTCAACACGAACCAGCACCGCCGCGAGACCGTGACCGTTATAGGCCGCAACCGCACCGGCGTGGGCGCGACGCTCTCCGACCTCAAGCGCGAAATAGACCTAAGCCTCCTCTCCGGCCCCTCGCGCGTTATCATAGACGGCCTATTCTTCAACGCCGACCAGCGCAACGCCTACAAGGCCCCCTACAACCCGTCGTGGTACTCGCCCGACTGGGAGCACATGAAGCTCCTATGCGATTACTCCGCGCGCGCGCAGGAGGCGGTGGGCGGGCTGCACACCTCCCGCGAGATAGCCGTTTTGCACCCAAGCGCCGCCGCGATGGGCGACTATATGCCGGGCGGCGCCGCCGCCGCGTCGAACGGTATGGCGCGCTTCCAAAAGGCTGTCCACGCCCTGTGCTGCTTCGGCAAGGGCTTCGACGTCGTCAACGAGGAGCTGCTTATAAGCTGCACGGTGCGCCAGAGCGGCGAGTTCGCCACCGCCGACCGCATCCGCAAGGGCAACTACCAGGCGCTCGTAATCCCCTACGCGCCGCTTGTCTCGCGGAGCCTCTTGGTCTTTTTAGAGAAGCTCGCGATAAAGGGCACGACGCTCGTCTTTATCGACGAGCCGCCCAAGGGGACGCTCGAAGACGGCAGCAGCGCCAACGTGGCGTCGCGCATCCAAAAGATGGCCGCGCCAAAGCGCGAAAACGTGCACGTCGTCCCCGTAGAGGATTTAGAAAACGCCCTCGGCAACGTGAAGCCCGAGGCCATGATCCTGCGCGAGAGCGGCGAGAGCGCCGACGTGGGCGTCCAGGCCTACCACGGCGAGGGCGGCAGGCTCTATTTGCTCCACAACATCTTAGACTCCGCCGAGCAAACGGTGGTAGCCGACATCCAAGCCGACAAACACTACGCCGCGGTAGACTGCGCGAGCGGCAAGATAACCGAGATAGAACCCATAGACGTAGACAAAAACACCGCGCGCCTGCGCCTCACCCTCTCGCCGCTGCAAACGATGTTCATCGTCTCAAGCGCCGCCAAGCAGGCGCCCCTGCAGCCGCCGCCGCCGGAGCAGTTCAACCCGTTCACGCTCCCGCCGCGCACCTACAGAATCATCTTCAAGGAGCAGTGGGACTTCGAGCCGCGCAGCCCAAGCGTGCTGCCCCTATCAAACTGGAGCGTGCGAATCGGCCTCAGCCGCGAGAGCGGGCAGATATCCCACTTCTACGAGACGAGCTTCGAGGTGCGGGACATCCCCCCGTCAAGCGCGTTCATGCTGAACGGAATGAGCCGCAGCGCGGCGCAGTTCCAAGGCCTGGAGCTCTCCATAAACGGCTTCCGCATAGAAAGCGAGCCGTCAAACGGCGGCGAAAGCGCGAGCGAGCCGGAGAGCCACCTATTAAAAATTTTCGGCGAGAAAGCGCGGCGCTTCGACATCTCCAAGAAGCTCATAAAAGGCATTAACCGCGTCTCCATCCGCACAACCGGAGCGGCGATAGACCCGCAAACGCTAGTCTACCCGCCCATCATCGCCGGAAACTTCTCCGTGGCCAAGGGCAGCCACGGCCTAGCGATAGACAAAATAGCGCCCTTAGCCGGGCACGACTCGTGGACAAAACACGGGTACCCCTACCTATCGGGCCGCGGGTACTACGCCCAGACGTTCG